>NZ_JBTUJH010000123.1:0-37616 GCF_058343375.1 Alterinioella sp. | reverse complement strand
CTGGGGCCCGTGACACCACTTTCGCGGGCGGGGGGCAATCAGGTAGCATGGGGTGGGGCGGGTTTGGCGCAGGGAAATCCTGCGCAGTGCCCAATAATTATGCGATGCGCCCATAAAGCGGGCAGTTTGTAAAAAGGGGGCCGGTGTGGAGCTACTGACAGCAGCGCAAATGCGCAGGGTTGAACAGGCCGCAATCAAAAGCGGCGCGGTTACCGGGCTGGAACTGATGGAACGCGCAGGAAACGGCGTGGTGGAGGCGATTTTTGAGGAATGGCCAGAACTTGCCACAGGCCCACACCGGGCGGTTGTGCTCTGCGGTCCGGGCAATAATGGCGGCGACGGGTTCGTCGTGGCGCGGTTGCTGAAGGAAAGAGGTTGGCTTGTCGAGCTTGCCCAGTTCGGTGACCCCGAAAAACTGCCGCCCGATGCGAGAGCGAATTATGAGCGCCTGATAGTTTTGGGCAATGCAGCTTTGCCTTTCAATTCTCGGACAATCGGGGCAATTTTCGAAACCGAGGCAGAGGTGATCGTCGATGCCCTGTTCGGCACCGGCCTGACCCGCGGCCTGCCTGATGAACTGGGCGAATGCGCAAGGGCGCTCGACAAATACCGGGCCATCGCGCCGGCCGGGCGCGCGCCCAGGATCGTCGCCGTTGATATCCCGTCCGGCATTTCATCCGATACCGGTGACATCGTGCCCAATGGGTGCCATCAAGATGCGTTTTCTGCGGATCTTACGGTGACATTTCACAGCCGGAAAATCGGTCATTCCCGGGGTGCCGGATTGGAAAGATCCGGCCATGTCGTGGTCAAGGATATCGGGCTATGAGCTTCTTCTTTGCGCAAATACTCCCGCCGGAGGCATGAATGTTTCGAGAACCACGCCATATCACCGGTGGCCCGGCCATGGTGGACGCGCTGAAAAAACGCAGCGATGCCCATAAATACGCCCATGGCCATGCCCTCATCCTGTCGGGTCCGATGGGCCGCAGCGGTGCCGCGCGTCTGGCCGCCCGTGGCGCGCTCCGTGTCGGGGCAGGGGTCGTCACGGTCGCGGCTCCCGGTTCTGCAATGCTGGAATGCGCCACGCAACTGACTGCGATCATGCTGCGGAAATGCGAGGATGCGGAGGGCTTGGCCGGGTTGTTGCAGGATGGCCGGATCAACGCGCTCTGCCTGGGGCCGGGCCTGGGGCTGGACCGGGCGCGGGCGCTGGTTGCAGCCGCCACGGGCGGGGCGAAACCGCGACCGATGGTTCTGGATGCCGATGCGCTGACGGCTTTTGCGGGTGAGCCGGAGGCGCTTTTTGCAATGCTCCACCCGCAATGCGTCCTCACCCCGCATGAAGGCGAATTCGCCCGGATCTTTCCCGATATTGCCGAAAAACTGGCGGAACCAGCAACCAAAACCCCGGCCTGTGCCAAAGTGGACGCAACGCGCGAGGCTGCCAGGCGCGCCGGCTGTGTGGTGCTGTTCAAAGGCCCCGATACGGTGATCGCGTCGCCCGAAGGCCAGGCGGCGATCAACCCCGCCGCATATGACCGGGCCGCCCCCTGGCTGGCCACGGCAGGGTCGGGCGATGTGCTGGCGGGGTTCATCACCGGGCTGCTGGCGCGCGGATTTGGGCCGATGCAGGCCGCGCAAACCGGGGCCTGGCTGCATGTCGAGGCGGCACTGGAATTTGGCCCCGGCCTGATTGCCGAGGATCTGCCCGAGGCAATACCGGCCGTTTTCAGGCGTCTACTGACACCGGATCAGCGCTGAACAGCTCCAACCCATTGGCATAGATGACATGGGCATGGGCGAAATGCAGCGACAAGATCGCGTCGGGGGTATCTGTCGTCCAGCGCAGAAATTCGCCATCCACCAGTCGCGACAGCGGCACCCTTGCGGTGGGCGTGCCATAAAGCGCCTGCGCCCGCCAATCACGGATCAGCACCCGTTGCGTGCCCGGCAGCACCGTATCCTGCGTCGGCTTGCCGCCAAGCGCATCGCCCGTAACCCGCACCATCGGCGTGTCCGCTGGCAGTTCATGACGGCGGATATCCAGCAATGTCTGTGCGCCGGCATCGCGGGTGATCACCCGGTCGCCGGGGTAAAGCGCCTCAACCGCAAGCGCGCCTTGCAGCGTATAGATGGTGGTGCCCATCGGCAGGCCCGATTGGCTGAATACGGATAGGGGCCCGCCTGATGCGGGGCCTGATGGCTGTGACATGAAAACTGTCCTGCTCGGGGTCCGGCCCATTTTGGACCGATTATTGTTACCAACAGGTTAACCGATGGCGCGATATTGCCCAAGCGATAATTGCAGGCCATGCCCAGGCAGGTCCGATTTTCCCCCTCGCGTCAGCGCAGCACCTTTGCTAGAGAGCGCGCATATGCGGGTGTGGCGGAATTGGTAGACGCACCAGATTTAGGTTCTGGCGCAGCAATGCGTGGGGGTTCGAGTCCCTTCACCCGCACCAGCTTTGATCTCACGGCGCGCGGCACCTCCGATGGGGCGGCCTGACCGGCCGACGAGCGGTCGCTTGTTTGGGTGCTTCGGTTCCAGGTTCGTCTGGTCACCCGCACCATTTTCAATTTTTCAGCGATCACAAACCGAACGCGCCCCCTGCGGACAGGGGGCGCGCCGTTGATGCTTCGACTTGGGGGGAGGGGTCCAGGATCTTCCCGATCAGTCGAAGCCAACCTGAAACAGAAGGCCGGTCTGACAGCCATCGCCCTGGGCGACATTGGCGTTGGCACCATTGCCGAACTGGAAGATGCCGTAGCTGTCGCAGCCATTCTGGCTGAGCGTGCCGGTGTTGCCATTGCCTTCCTGATAGACGACGCCCTGGTTGCCAAAGCCGGACTGGCCGATGCCGGCCCCATTGCCGTTACCCATCTGGAAAACCTGGGCGGCGTCGCCACCATTGGCGATCTGGAAAATGCCAAGACCCAGGCGGATCAGGTTGGCCTCTTCAGCGTTGGTCGGGTTTATCTCGAAGCTGATGACCCCACCGGCGATTGCGGCAGTGCCGGACAGGGTGGTCAGGGCGAGGGTTGCGGCGATGAAAGTCTTGCGGATCATGGGTTTATTCCTTTGGGTTCAATCTGGTCTGTGGTGATGATTCTACTTTAGTGTTGAAAATACACTAAGTCAAGAACCTTTTACAGATTGGTGGCGCAATTATAGGTGGTGCCGCCCACTGACAGGGTCAGCTCGGCGTCATAACGCGAAGGCGTGCCGGACAGATTGGCCTGGCCGAGGGTGACGATATCACCGGCATCGGCGGCAAACGCGCCGCCCTGGCGGATGCTGGTGCCACCGCCGCTGAGCGACAGGCTGTACGTGCCCGACAAATCTTCGCTGGCCTGCACGCGGCCCTGAAAGCTGACCATGCGGCCGTTTTGTTCAACGGCGATGTCACAGGCTAGCGGGGCTGCATCGGCGGTGGTCGAGGGGGTGGCGGTTGCGCCGGTGGCTGCGGCCAGGCCAAGCCCGGCGATGATCAGGGTTGCGGGCAGCGCATGGCGCAGTTTGGAAACGGAAAAGGCAGTCATGGGAATGTTCCTTTGTTGCGATTGTTGCGATGAATTTCTTGCGGTTCGTGAGAGCGAAGGCATGGGTCGAAATGAGCGCGGGGGGCCGGCGGGGTGATCCGCTTTGCCCCCCGCGCGCTTCATGTGGTCGGATCAGTTCTGCACGATGACAGCGGTGTTGCCGACACCAACCTGAGTGGCCGAGGCGCTGTTGTTCCAGCCGTTCTGGATGATGGCAACGCCGTTGCCGAAGCCCAACTGACCGGTGCTGGCCGCGTTGCCGACGCCATTTTGAGCGATCCCGGTGACATTGCCCGACCCGATGGTCGTGGCCGATGCCGAGTTGTTCCAGCCGGTCTGGCCAACAACAGTGGTGTTGAAGCTGCCGTCCTGGGTGGCGATGACAGTGTTGAAATTGCCATTCTGGAAGATGCCCATGTTGTTGGAGAAACCGGTCTGTGCGACACCGAGGGCATTGCCGAAGCCAAACTGCTGAACGGTGACGGTGGAATGACCGGCAGCGGCTGCACCAGCGACGGGCAGGGCGATCATCAGGGACAGGGCGGCGGTTTTGAGTGCTTTGGAGAAAGTCATTTTGAAAGTTCCTTGGGGTTGGGTTTGAAAGTGTTTGGGTTGATGATTCTATATTAGTGTTTTTATAACACTAAGTCAAGAAGGTTAAGTGTTTGGGGCACAATTATACGTGGTGCCGTTCACGGTAATGCTGAGATTGGCGTCATAGCTGGCGGGCGTGCCCGACAGGTTCGCCTGGCCGAGGGTGACGGTTTGGCCGGGCCTGGCCGAAAAGGGGCCGCCCTGGCGGATATTGGTGCCGCCGCCGCGCAGCGTCAGGCTGTAGCTGCCCGAAATCGCTTCATTGGCTTGAACGCGGCCCTGAAAGCTGACCATGCGACCGTTCTGGTCGACATTCAGCGCACAGGCGAGCGGGGCATAGCTGAGGGTCGAGGCGGTTGGGAGGGGCGTGGCGGTGGCCGCGCATCCGGCTGCCAGGCCAGCCCCGGCAAGGAGCACGGCTGCAGAGCGCAAACGGCGAGATGAGGTGGCGGAAAAGGCAGTCATGGGAATGTTCCTTGTCGGAGAAGGCCTGGAAGGAAAACGCGGGGCACGGGCAGGGAGGGAAATGCGCGTATGCCCCGCGCTATGGATCATCGCTCAGTATTGGACGATGACCGTGACATTGCCGGTTCCGACCTGCGTGGCCGAGGCAGAGTTGCCGTCACCGATCTGGATCACACCGATGGCGTTGCCATTGCCCAGCACTCCGATATCGGCGCTGTTGCCGTTGCCCATCTGGGCGATGCCAACGATATTGCCGGAGCCGATCGTGGTGGCCGAGGCGCCATTGCCACTGCCGGTCTGGCCAACAACGGTGGTGTTGAAGTTGCCGTCCTGGCTGGCGATGGTGGTGTTGAAATTGCCGTTCTGGAAGATACCCATGTTATTCATGAAACCGGTCTGTGCGGCCCCGGCGCCATTTTGGAAACCAAACTGCTGAACAGTGACGGTGGAATGACCGGCAGCGGCTGCACCGGCGACGGGCAGGGCGATCATCAGGGACAGAGCGGCGGTTTTGAGTGCTTTGGAGAAAGTCATAATGAAAGTTCCTTGGGGTTTGGTTTGAATATGTGTTGGTCGGGATGAGAGGGTTGTTGTTGGGTTCGCAGGATGTTGTGGGTTCGTATTATCGGGTTCGTGGGTTGCGGCGTTTGCCTGGTGGCGTTGAGCCGATGTCCATCACTTGGCCGCAAAGCCTGGCGTCAGACAATATCGGCGATACGAAAGCGGATAACAGTGAGTTAGTAATCGGATAACACGAACAGAAATTGCTTTGTTATCTGATAGCAAGGCGCATGAAAAATGATCAAAATCAACGCATTGACCGGGGGTCACTAAAATGACTTCCCTCGGGCCATCCGGTGTTAGTGTAAAATTGACTTAAATATTTTTCCGCCATGATAACAGCGTTTTCCAACTCGCGGCGGGATGACGTTTCAATCATGTGTTCAAGAAACACTAATATGCCGGATCACCGCGACCGCAGCGCTGGAGGTTCAAGGTGATTCTTCCCCCCCCCGACCGGGCATCGCCAACCAAGGCGGCGATGGCGTCACCCCGGCCCTTGATGATCGCATCAAGATGATGACCTGCCCGTCCTGCGGCACCATTTTGATCCTGGAGGACGCGGCCATGCATCGGGCCGAACCGGGGGGGATCGGCGGGCAACCCGCCTCGGGGCCGGATTTTGCTGCCGCGGTGAACAGCGACGCGGTGATCGCGCAAAACACCCAGTTCGATGTCCATGATGATCGGACGCATATCTTTGAATTCGCCGAACAGGCGCGGGCTTATCTGAAAGAAACCGGCCCGACGTGAACATTGCATTCAATCATCGGCAAGGGGGCCTTGCGCCGACCGGATGCCTGGCGGTCAGAGACCCTCGACCACGTAATCGCGCATCAAGCCTGCGCTGATCCGGCCCCAGTCCGACGCTTTGGCGCGGGCCTGATGGGCGGCAAAGGCTTCGGCATCGGTAAATTCCTCGGACACCATGAACCGGCCTGCCATCTCGGCGCTTTCGCTCACCTCAAAGCGCAGGCAGCCCGGTTCGGCGCGGGTCAGGCGGATATGTTCGGTCAGCGCGGCGCGAATTTCTGCCAAGCGGTCGGGCGGCACGTCGATATGGCCGGTCAGGGTCACTCCCATTCGATGGTGCCCGGCGGTTTCGAGGTGATGTCATAGGTCACCCGGTTGATGCCCTTGACCTCATTGATGATCCGGGTCGCGGTTTCGCCCAGGAAATCATGGGAAAACGGGTAGTAATCGGCGGTCATGCCATCGACGGATGTCACCGCGCGCAGGGCGCAGGCGAAATCATAGGTGCGGCTATCGCCCATCACGCCGACGGTGCGCACCGGCAGGATGGCGACAAAAGCCTGCCAGATCTCATCATAGAGGCCATGCTTGCGGATCTGGTCGATATAGACGGCATCGGCCTTGCGCAGGATCTCCAGCTTTTCGCGGGTGATTTCGCCGGGGCAGCGGATCGCCAGACCTGGGCCGGGAAAGGGATGGCGGCCGATGAAGCTGTCGGGCAGGCCCAATTCGCGGCCAAGCGCGCGGACCTCGTCCTTGAACAGCTCACGCAAGGGTTCGACCAGCGTCAGCCCCATCTTTTCCGGCAAGCCGCCGACATTGTGGTGGCTCTTGATGGTCACGCTCGGGCCGCCGGAAAACGACACGCTTTCGATCACATCGGGGTAGAGCGTGCCCTGGGCCAGAAACTCGGCCCCGTCGATCTGGTTGGCATATTTCTGGAACACGTCGATAAAGAGCCGCCCGATGATCTTGCGTTTGGTTTCGGGGTCGCTGACGCCGTCAAGCTCACCCAGAAACAGGTCTTGTTCCTCGGCGTGGATGACATGCAGGTTCATGTGGTCGCGGAACATCGCCACCACCTCCGCCGCCTCGTTCTGGCGCAGCAGCCCGTGATCGACAAACACGCAGGTCAGCTGATCGCCGATCGCCTCGTGCAAAAGCGCCGCCGCGACCGAACTGTCGACACCGCCCGACAGCGCACAGATCACCTGTTTGTCGCCGACCTGTTCGTGGATTTTTGCAATCGCCTCTTCGCGATAGGCCCCCATCGTCCAGTCGCCCGAAAACCCGGCCAGCCGCACGAAGTTTTCATAAAGCGTCTTGCCGTTCGGGGTGTGATGCACCTCGGGGTGGAACTGCACCGCATAGAACCGGCGGTCAAGATCTGCGGTGATCGCGAAAGGTGCCCCGGGCGAAGTGCCGTAGACCTGAAAACCGGGCGCGATTTCAGAGACATGGTCGCCATGGCTCATCCAGACCTGTTCGCGGCCCAAACCGTCCAGAAACCAGCCATCCAGCAGATCGGGGCGGGTCTCGGTGGGCGTCACATAGGCGCGGCCGAACTCTGCGCTGGCATGTTCGCCGGCCTCAACCTTGCCGCCCAGATCCTGCATCATCACCTGCTGTCCATAGCAGATGCCCAGGATTGGCACGCCGAGCGCATAGGCCAATTGCGGCGGGCGCGGGCTGCCCTCGCGCATCACCGAATCCGGGCCGCCGGAAAAGATGATCGCCCGGGGGGCGAAGGCGCGCAGAAAATCATCGGTGACATTCTGATAGGGGTGGATTTCGCAATAGATGTTCAACTCACGCAGGCGGCGCGCTATCAGCTGCGTCACCTGGCTGCCGAAATCAATGATCAAGAGGCGGTCATGGGATGTTTGGCTCATGGCCCGCCGCATAGGCCAGCGCGCCCGGTTGCGCAAGTGGACAGGGCTGCGCGGAGGAGTATGAATAATGCAATGTTATCATTGCGCGCTGGATTCCGGTGAAATGTTATGGCATTCTGCGACGTTACCGAAACGGAGGTTCCTGCTTTGCCCATCACCATCAGCGCTGCCGCGATCAATCTTCTCCTGGCGCTTATTTGCGGCGCGCTGATCGGGTCCGAGCGGCAGATGCGCCGCCGCACCGCCGGGTTGCGCACCAATGCGCTGGTGGCACTTGGCGCGGCGGGGTTCGTCGTTTTTTCGGCCCTCTATCCCGATGAGCTGAGCCCGACGCGGGTCGCTGCTCAGGTGGTTTCGGGCATCGGGTTTCTGGGGGCCGGCATCATCTTTCGCCACGGCTTTACCGTGCACGGGCTGAACACCGCCGCGACGCTGTGGTGTTCGGCGGCGGTGGGGGTCATGGCGGGGGCCGGGGCGCTGATATTCGCCGGGATGTTGACCGGATTTGTGGTGTTCATCAATCTCGGTCTCAGGCCGTTGGTGAAATGGATCAAGAGCAAAACCGGCACGGGCGTGGTGCCAACGGTGGAATACCGGGTGATGGTGGGGGTAAACACGGCCAAGTCGGCGCGATTGCGGGCGCTGGCCCTCCAATGCCTGTCGCAACCCGGCATGCAGGTGGCGGGGCTGGAGCGGTCGCAGGGGGTGTCCGAGGATGAAACCCTGTTCGAGATCGTGGTGATGATGGATGACCCCGATGAGGAAGTGCTGATGAAGGCGCTGGCCCCCCTGATTGGCGAAGATCACGTGCGCAGCGTGGCCTGGGAATTCTCCGGCGTGACCTGACAGCGGCCTGATCGTAGCGGCCTGGAGCGGAAATCATCTTGGCTATTGTCGGCCGCGGCCAAACAATTTGCATCCTTCGCGCAACCAGACAGGTCAATATTGTCTCCGCTGGCGGCACTGTTTGCTTGATTTGGGCCAAGTTGGCGGGCCAATGTCGCTTTCCCCCCGCAATCGCCGCAAATCGCCGGTGGTCGTGCCAGCCCAGTTTGTATCAGGGGGCAACCTCAGGGATCTCGTGAAGGAGCCACAAGATGAACGATCAGCCACGCGCAGGGCGCCGCGGGCGCGGCGGCGGCGGGGCCGCTCGGCGCGCCGAACGCAGCGCGGTTCATATCGAGACCGCGAAATATATCGAACGCAACATCCCCAATCTGGAAATTCTGAACGAAGAGGCGCTTGAGATCATCGAGGCCAATGCCGAAACCGTGCTGGAAGAGATCGGCGTCAATTTCGTCGAGTTTCCCGCGGCGCTGGAACGCTGGCGCAAAGCCGGGGCCGAGATCGAGGGTGACCGCGTGCGCATCCCCAAAGGTCTGGCGCGCAAGCTGTGTGCCACGGCCCCGTCGGAATTTACCCAAGTCGCGCGCGATCGGTCCAAATCGGTCGTCATCGGCGGGCGCAATCTGGTGCTGGCCCCGGTCTATGGCCCGCCTTTCGTGCATGATGTGAATGGCGGGCGGCGCTATGCGACGATGGAGGATTTCGAGAAATTCGTGAAGCTCGGCTATATGTCGAAATGGCTGCATCATTCCGGCGGAACGGTTTGCGAGCCGACCGACCTGCCGGTCAACAAGCGTCATCTCGACATGCTGTATGCGCATATGTCGCTGTCGGACAAACCCTATATGGGGTCGGTGACGGAACCCTCGCGGGCGCTCGATTCGATCGAGATGTCAAAGATCCTGTTCGGGGCCGATTTCGTCGATCGCAACGTGGTGATGACCTCGTTGATCAACATCAATTCGCCGCTCACCTTTGACCCGATCATGTTGGGCGCGCTGGAACATTACGCCGGTGCCGGGCAGGCCTGCATCATCTCGCCCTTCATCGTCGGGGGCGCGATGGCTCCGGTCTCTGTGGTCGGCACGCTGACGCAGATCCTGGCCGAGGTGATGGCGGGCATTGCCTATAGCCAATTGATCCGGCCGGGCGCGCCGGTGATCCTGGGGGCATTTGTGACCTCGATCGACATGAATTCGGGCGCGCCGATCTTTGGCACGCCCGAGGCCACCCAGATCACGCTTGGCGTCGGTCAACTGGCGCGGCGTCTGGGGCTTCCCTACCGGTCTGCCGGGTCATTCACCGGCTCAAAGCTGCCCGATGCGCAGGCCGCCTATGAAAGCGCCAATTCGCTGAATGCGGGGCTGCTTGGCGGTGTCAATTTCATGCTGCATGCCTGTGGCTGGCTGGAGGGCGGGCTGGTCGCCAGTTTCGAGAAATTCGTGATGGATGCCGATCAGCTAGGGAGCCTGCACAAGATGGCGGCGGGCGTGACCCATGACGAAAACGCACAGGCGATGGATACCCTGCGCGAGGTTGGTCCGGGCGGCCATTTTCTGGGCTGTGCCCATACCCAGGCCAATTTCAAGACCGCGTTCTGGCGCTCAGACGTGCTGGATTACAAACCCTATGAGACCTGGGCCGAAGAAGGTGCGCGCGACACCCAATCGCTGGCTGCCGCGCGGGTTGAAAAACTGTTGGCCGATTACCGGCAACCGGCGCTGGACCCAGGCATTGACGACGCGCTGAAGGCCTATATTGCCAAACGCAAGGAAGAGATGCCGGACGCCTTTGTCTGACGCATGACGGGGGCGGCGCTGTCGGTGGTGCCCCTTCTTCTGCCTCATGCCGTCCGCGCGCCCTGCGCCACGGCCAGCAGCGACATCAGCAATTCCACATGGCGGCGCGGCGAATAGCTGGCCTCGCCACGGGTGCGCTTTTCCTCCAGCTCGGCCTCCTCCGACAGCAGGCGGCTGACGCTGCCCTGCACCCCGGCGGCACGGTCACGCCCGGCCCGGATCAGGGCGGCGGACCCAATTCTTGCGGCCTGCAGCAGCAGGCAGGGGCGGTGCATCTGGCGAAGTTCCTGAACAAGTGTGGTCATTGGCGCGGGCCTTTCGGATTGAGTGAGTCGGCCCCTCCATGCTGCCCCCGGCCCGGGCGGTGTTGCGTTTTCTTTTTAGCAGCGTTCGTTTGTTCCGCGTTTGTTTACGATTTGGAAACAATTCACAGGGTTTTCCACAGATTTTAACCAATCAGTAATCAATACTCCCAAAGGTTTGACGAGGTTTTCCACAGTTTCGCGTTGGGGATGACGATGACTTGCAGAACGAACGTCACGGGGCAGGGGCACTATCCGGACTGGTTGCCGGAAGCCGCACGCAATTATCTTGATCATACTGGCCAGGGCACGTCCTTGCGGGAGATCGCGCGGGCAACAGATCGGCATCCCTCGACCATTGCGCGCCGGGTCAGGGCCTTTGAAGCCCGGCGCGAAGACCCTTTGGTGGATGAGGCGCTGAGCGCGCTTCAGGCGGCTTGTGTTTCCAGAATCGAAACAATCTCTAACGGCAAGGAGCCCGAACACATGACAGCACCCCTCAGGCCCCCGCTGGTTTCCGATGATACGACCATCAATCGCGAAGCCCGGCGTATCCTGCGCAGGCTTTGCGAAACCGACGCGACATTGGTGCTGGCGCAGGATATGGACAAGGCCATTGTCCTGCGGACCGGTCCCGATGGCAGCCAGACCCGCACCGCAGTGCTGGACCGCAAGGTTGCACATGCTTTTGCATTGAAGGATTGGATCGCCACATCCCGGCGCGGGCGGGTCAGCGTCTATACCATAACCGAGGCCGGAAAATCGGCCCTGAAACGGCTGATCGAGGAGGACCGCAAACGCCGCAAGGCCCCGATGGAAATGGCCGAGGCGGCAACGCCCTTCCTGGCTCAGCATCAGGTTTGGGGCGAAAAGCCGGTCCGCGCCGATGACGGCACAATCCGTAAAATTCGCGTAAATCTTGCGGAATCGCCGCTGGCCACGCTGGCGCGGCGCAAGGGCAGGGACGGCAAGGCCTTTTTGTCGATGGATCTGGTGCAGGCCGGTGAAAAGCTGCGCGAGGATTTCGAGCGCGCCCAGATGGGCCCGCGCGTGGCGCAAAACTGGGAGAGATTTCTGACCGGCAGCGACCGTGGATCAGGGCTTTGTGATGGCGGCATCGCCGAAGGCCCGCGCGCCGCGCGTGACAGGGTGACCCGTGCGCTGGATGATATGGGGCCGGGGCTGGCCGATGTCGTGATGCGTGTCTGCTGTTTTCTGGAAGGGTTGGAATCGGCTGAAAAACGGCTGGGATGGTCGGCGCGATCGGGCAAGATCGTGTTGAAGATCGGTCTGCAACGGCTGCTCAAGCATTACGAGACGGTTTACGGCTTTGTCCCGGTGTCGTTAGATTGATCTCGATTCGGAAACAATAACCAATGTCAGCACCGGTCTCTCCCCTGGGGCTGATCGGGAAGCCGGGCCGGGCGTGCACTGCCGAGGCCCGGTTTTTCGTCTGCCCTGGCCTTGCGGCATTTCGCTGCTGCATGGCGGGGTTTCGTTATCCTGGGGTGACTTGCCGGGTCATTTGGTATTAAACCATCGCAACCGAAGGAGGCGCCATGCGTGATCTGACAATTCCCGAGCAGCGCCACCCCGAAAAGGCGCGCCGCAAGGATAATCCGCAGCCCAAAAAGCCCGCCTGGATCCGGGTCAAGGCCCCGAGCGGCGAAGGCTACAAGACGACGCGCGACATCATGCGCGCGCATAAGCTGACCACCGTCTGCGAAGAGGCCGGTTGTCCGAATGTGGGCGAATGCTGGAGCCAGGGCCACGCCACGATGATGATCATGGGCGAGGTCTGCACCCGCGCCTGCACCTTCTGCAACATCGCCACCGGCAAGCCGCCCGAGGATCTGGACGTGTTCGAACCCGGCCGCGTCGCCGATGCGGTCAAGAAACTGGGGCTGAAACATGTGGTGGTCACATCCGTCGACCGCGATGATATTGAGGATGGCGGGGCCGAGCATTTCGCCCAGACCATCCGCGCCATCCGCCGCCAATCCCCCGCCACCACGATCGAGATCCTGACGCCTGATTTCATTCGCTGCGATCCGGGTGTGCTGGAGATTGTGGTCGCCGCCAGGCCCGATGTCTTCAATCACAACCTCGAAACCGTGCCCGGCCTCTACCCCGAGGTCCGCCCCGGCGCGCGCTATTTCCATTCCCTGCGCCTGTTGCAGCGGGTCAAGGAGATCGACCCGACCATGTTCACCAAATCCGGCATCATGGTGGGTCTGGGCGAGGATAAGCAGGCCGTGCTTCAGGTGATGGAGGACATGCGCGCCGCCGATATTGATTTTCTGACCATCGGGCAATATCTGCAACCGACGCCGAAACATCATCGCGTGGACCGGTTCGTGACCCCCGAAGAATTCAAGGCCTATGAAAAATCGGCCTATAACAAGGGCTTCCTGATGGTTTCGGCGACCCCGCTGACGCGGTCATCCTATCATGCGGGCGATGATTTCGCAAAACTGCGGGCCGCGCGGCTGGCCCATCTCGGGCAGGGGTAGCGCCGCATTTGCCGCCCGCCCGAGCGCGCCCGTCCGGTTGGGCGGGCGCTTTCCTTGTCGGATCGTCTTCATGCGCGAGGGCTGTCGCATTCGGCCTGCCATGTGAGTGGAATTCAATACGACACGCGCCAGGGTCAGGACCCTGCCTCCCCCTCCAGAAACCGCACCTTGCCGATATAGGGCAGCGAGCGGTTCATCTGCGCGTAATCAATGCCGTAGCCGACGACGAATTCATCCGGGATTTCAAAGCCGGTCCATGTTGCCTTGATATCGACCTCGCGCCTGGTCGGTTTGTCCAGCAGCGCAATGGTCATCAGCCGCGCGGGGTTGCGGCTTTGCAGCAGGTGGGTGACGTGGTTGAGCGTATGGCCGGTATCGACGATATCCTCGACCACCAGCACGTCGCGGCCCTGGATCTCGCCGCGCAGGTCTTTCAGGATCCGCACCTCGCGGCTCGATTCCATCGAATTTCCGTAAGATGACGCTTCCAGAAAATCGACCTCCACCGGCAGGTTCAGCTCGCGCACCAGATCGGCGATAAAAACGAATGATCCGCGCAAAAGCCCCACCACGATCAGCTTGTCGGTGCCCTTGAAGGCGGTCTCGATCTCGCGGGCAAGCTCCTCGATCCGGGCGTCGATGCGTTTGGCCGAGATCAGCTTGTCGACCACATATGGTTTCTGCGTCATGACATCGCGCCCTTATCCCTTGATTTTCCCCGGGAAGTTTATGACATGGGGGGACGCCCAGAGGAAAGCCCGAAACCCGATGCCACATCACGCCGAAACCAGATTGCTGCCATATGGCGCAGGGCAGATGTATGATCTGGTGGGTGATGTGGCGCGCTACCCCGAGTTTATCCCCTGGATCATCGCCGCCCGTGTGCGATCAGTGACCCCGGTTGCAGATGGTGAGGTGATGCTGGCCGATCTGGTCATCGGCTTCAAGATGTTCCGCGAGAAATTTGTCAGCCGGGTGACGTTTTACCCCGACCGGTGCCGGATCGAGACGGAATATATTGACGGGCCGTTCAAGCATATGATTTCGAATTGGGAATTCAGAGATACCGAGGCCGGGTGCGAGGTGCGGTTCGATGTCGATTTCGAATTCAAGAACCGGATATTGCAAGGCGCTGCGGGGCTGTTTTTTCACGATGCCATGCAGCGGATCGTGCGCGCCTTCGAGGCCCGCGCGGGCGCGCTTTACGGGCATTGATCCTGGCGGTCCTGCTGCGCTGGCGGCCCGAAATTCCCGATCGATCAGGCGTTTTTGCAAATGGCTGTCGCGCGTGACGGCATCCTGGCCCTTACGAGGTGATATCGTAGGCGCGTTCGCCGTGAACCGCCAGATCCAGCCCGTTGGTCTCGGTCTCAAGATCAACCCGCAGCGGTGTGATCGCACGCGTGATGACAATCAGAACCACCGTCCCCACAGTGGTATAGGCCCCGACAATCGCCAGGCTTCCCAATTGTGCGGCCCAGGATCCGGCCCCGAACACCGCGATCATCAGGCTGCCGAAAATGCCGCCAACGCCATGCACGGCAAAGACATCGAGCGTGTCGTCGATCTTGACCTTGTTGCGGATGAACGTCACCGCCTCCTGGCACAGAATGCCCGCGACCGAGCCGATGAGCAGCGCCTCGACCGGCCCGACAAAGCCCGAGGCCGGCGTGATCGAGGCCAGCCCGGCAATGGTGCCGGTGACAACGCCGACCATCGAAACCGTGCCGTATTTCACCTTCTCCCACAGCCCCCAGGTCAGCGATGCGGCGGCGGCCGAGATATGCGTGACCGTCAGCGCCATCGCCGCCCCGCCATCCGCGGCCAGCTGCGATCCGCCATTGAAGCCGAACCAGCCGACCCACAGCATCGCCGCCCCGATCATGACATAGCCGGGATTATGCGGCGGCGTGGAGCGGTTTTTGCGCGGCCCCAGGAACCAGGCCAGGATAAGTGCTGCCAGCCCGGCGGTTTCATGGACCACGATACCGCCGGCAAAATCGCGCACGCCGATCTCGCCGAAAATGCCGCCATCGGACAGAAACCCGCCGCCCCAGACCCAATGCACGACGGGCGCATAGACCAGCAGCATCCACAGGCCCGAAAACAACAGCACAAAGCCGAACCCCACCCGTTCCACATAGGCCCCCACGATCAGCGCCGGCGTGATGATGGCGAATGTCATCTGAAAGGCAAAGAACAGCACTTCGGGAATGGTGCCCGCCAGCGTATCGGCATCGACACCGATCAGAAAGACCCGGCCAAGCCCGCCCCAGATGCCGCTGTCACCGGGGCCAAAGGCAATGGAATATCCCGCAACCAGCCACAGGATGCTCATCAAACAGGCAATCGCGTAACATTGCACAAAGACGCTCAACACATTGCGGGCCCGGACAAGACCGCCGTAAAACAGCGCCAATCCCGGCAATGTCATGAACAGGACCAGCGCAGTGGCGATCAGTATCCAGGCGGTGTCAGCTCCGTTCATGTCCCTAGGACCTTTCTTCTTGTGCACGGTTTTGCGGCGACAAAGCCTGATCGGTGGGCAGAAGAAAGGGCCGGGGCGGGATTTCGGAGGTTTTTTCGCGGTGCTTTGCAAGCTGCCCATTATTTGAGCGGTATTCTGGCCCGGTTGCTGCGTTTTCAGTCAGCTTTCAGACAGCGCCGCCAGCACCATGCCCAATGCGTGATCAACCGTCGCGCGGCGCACTTCGGCCCGCCCAATGGCCCCGAAATCGACCGTTTGCGTGGTGGTGCCGGTTGCGGTTGCCAGCGCGAAACAGACCCGGCCTTCGGGCTTGTGCTCGGACCCGCCGGGGCCTGCGATGCCGGTGACGGCAATGGCAATGGCGGCCCGGGACCTGGCCAGCGCGCCGGCTGCCATTTCGGCCGCGACCTGTTCCGACACCGCGCCGAACCGGTCCAATGTGGTGGCGTTGACACCCAGCATCGCCATCTTGGCGGCGTTGGAATAGGTGATAAAGCCGCATTCGAACCCGGCCGAGCTGCCGGCCAGATCGGTAATGGCGGCAGAAATCATGCCGCCGGTGCAGCTTTCGGCGGTGGCCAGCATCTGACCGCGCGCGATCAGCGCCTCCAGAACCTGTTTTGCGCTCAAAGCAGCACCGCATGATAAAGCACAGCCGCCAGAACCACGATCAAGGAGGCCAGCCCGCCCGCAATCGCATCATCGGCCATCACGCCCATCGCGCCATCCTGGCGGTCGGCCCATCCGACGGGGCCGGGTTTGACGATGTCGAAAAACCGAAAGGCAAGGAAGGCGGTCAGCACCCCGGGCCAGAGGCTGGACAGGTCTGCCCCCGCCATCATCGCGCCATATGAGACCGGCCAAAGCGCCAGAAACATGCCCAGAACCTCATCAATCACGATCTCGCCGGGGTCCTGATCTTCGGCCCCCGCGATCTCGATCCTGGTGGCCCACCAGCCAAGCCCGGC
Source organism: Alterinioella sp. (assembly GCF_058343375.1). Taxonomy (NCBI): domain Bacteria; kingdom Pseudomonadati; phylum Pseudomonadota; class Alphaproteobacteria; order Rhodobacterales; family Paracoccaceae; genus Alterinioella; species Alterinioella sp. The sequence goes on along the minus strand of NZ_JBTUJH010000123.1, from coordinate 20,892 downwards.
CACCAGGATGGTGCCAATCAGCAGCGCGAAAAAGCCGCCCAGTGCATGCAGCGCCCAGGCGGCTGGAATGGCCGCAAGCGAGCCCCAGCTGCCGGGCGCGGGCCGCAGCAGGCCGATATAGAAGAAGGTGGTAATCAGACGGGTCATGGTTTCACCAGAGTTGCGGTTGCTAGGGCTGCGATGCCTTCCTCGCGGCCGGTAAAGCCGAGCCGTTCGGAAGTTGTGGCCTTGACCGAAACGCGGGCCGGATCAATGCGCAAGAACCGCGCCAATTGGCGGCGCATATCGGCTGCGTGCGGGCCGATCTTTGGCTGCTCGCAGATCAGCGTCAGATCGACATGGGTGATGGCAAACCCCCCCGATGCCGCCAGATCGACCGCATGGGTCAGGAAAACATGGCTTTGCGCGCCCTTCCATTGCGGATCGGATGGCGGGAAATGCTGGCCGATATCGCCTTGGGCCAACGCGCCATAGAGTGCATCGGTGACCGCATGCAGCCCGACATCGGCATCGGAATGGCCCTGCAGAGCGCGGCCATGCGGGATGCGGATACCGGCCAGCATGACATGATCACCGGGGCCAAAGCGGTGCACGTCAAAGCCGTTTCCGGTGCGGATGTCGATCATCTGGCGGGCCTTCAGGATGGCTTCGGCGCGGGCGAAATCGCCGGGGCGGGTCAGTTTCAGATTATCCTCATCGCCCGGCGTGATGGCAATGTCCAGCCCATGCGCCAGCGCCACCTCGACATCATCGGACCCCCCATCGGGATGGGCATCATAGGCGGCCCGGATCGCGCCCAGATGAAAGCCTTGCGGGGTCTGCGCCCGGTGCAGACCGGCGCGCGGCAGGATGTCCGAAACAGTGCCGACACCGCGCCAGAGCGCATCGGTGACCGCCAGCCCCGGTGCCGCCCCGTCGGCATGGTGCAGCGCCGCCAGCACATCCGCGATCAGCCCCGGGCTGAGCAATGGCCGCGCGCCGTCATGGATCAGCACCAGATCAATATCGGGGCCGACCGCCGCCAGCCCGGCCCTGACCGAGGCCGCGCGCGTATCTCCGCCCACAACATCGCGCAGCGGCCGGTCCAGATCCGGGCGCGCGGCGGTGAAAAGGTCGCGATCATCGCCATGGCGCACCACGATCACCTCGGCCACCTGCGGATGCGCCGCCATGGCGCGGATCGTGCGTGTCAGCACCATCTCGCCACCAAGCATCTGATATTGCTTTGGGATATCGCCGCCCATGCGGGTGCCGCGCCCGGCGGCAACGATCAGGGCGGCGGCATGCAGGGGGCCAGTATGGAGGGGGCTCGATGACATGACCCAAGTGATAGGAGGAATTCCGGCGCGGCACAATCGCGGGGCAGCGGCGGGCCGAAACCGCCTCTATTTTGGGCAGTTACGAAAAGCGACAGGCATGTCGGGCGAAATCTTTGCATCACGCGCGCCGTTCCCCTATGCAAAGAGACAATTGCACAAGGATTAGGCGTTTGGCGATTTTTCTGGCAGACCGGGTGCTGAGCCCGCCGGTCTTTCTGGCCCCCCTGGCTGGAATCACCGATCTGCCGTTTCGCACGCTGGTGGCGGGTTTCGGGGCCGGGCTGGTGGTCTCGGAAATGGTGGCCAGTCAGGAAATGGTCGAGGCCAAGCCATCGGTGCGCGCCCGGGCCGAACTGGGGTTCGGGCAGGCAAAAACGGCGGTGCAACTGGCGGGCCGTGAGGCGCATTGGATGGCAAGGGCCGCGCAGCTGGCCGAGGCGCAGGGGGCCGAGATCATCGACATCAACATGGGTTGCCCGGCCAAGAAGGTGACCACGGGGCTGTCCGGCTCTGCCCTGATGCGCGATCTGGATCATGCGCTGGCGCTGATTGATGCGGTGATTGCTGCCGTCGGCGTGCCGGTGACGCTGAAAACCCGACTGGGGTGGGATGATGCCAGCAAAAACGCGCCCGAACTGGCCCGGCGGGCGCAGGATGCAGGCATTCAGATGATCACCGTGCACGGGCGCACCCGATGCCAGTTTTACAAGGGGGCCGCCGATTGGGCCGCCATTCGCGCGGTCAAGGATGCGGTGACGATCCCGGTGATTGCCAATGGCGACATTCTGGATAGCGCGGCTGCGGCCACGGCGCTTGCCCAATCCGGGGCCGATGGTGTGATGGTGGGGCGCGGCGCACAAGGCGCACCCTGGGCGCTGGCGCAGATCGCCCATGACCTGTTTGGCAGGCCCGCCCCCGAGATCCCGCAAGGGGCCGCGCGGGCCGAGATGATCATCGGGCATTATCAGGCGATGCTGCGCTTTTACGGGGCCGATCTGGGCCTGCGCGTGGCGCGCAAACATCTGGGTTGGTATCTGGAGGGCGCGGCTGCCGATCTGCGCCGCAAAGTGCTGACCTGCACCGACCCGCAAGAGGTTATCGCGTTGATATCACATGCGTTCCGGCCCGAGGCCATGGTATGAGCGGGCTCAGTCCCGCAATCTGGGCCTCGCTGCCGATCCCGGCGGTGGTGATCGACGCGGATGACCGGATCGTGGATGCAAACCCGGCGGCGGAGGCCTTTCTGAACGCCTCAGTGCGGGCTTTGACCGGCGCAGCGATCGGCGACAGGATCACCATCGACGCGCCCTTGCAGGAGGGATTCGCCCGCGTGCGGGTCGGCCGTGCAGCGCTCAGCCTGAATGGTGTCGCGCTCAGCATTACTGGCCGCAAACCCGAGATCTGCGATGTCCAGATCGCGCCGCTGGTCGATACCGATCATGTGCTGGTGCTGATGGAGATGCGGGCGCTGGCCGGGCGGCTCGATCGCGGCCAATCCTCGAAATCGGCCGCCAAATCGGCCATCGGCATGGCCGAGATGCTGGCCCATGAGATCAAGAATCCGCTGGCGGGTATCACCGGGGCGGCGCAACTGATCTCGATGTCGTTGAGCGGCGAGGATCTGGAGCTGGCGGCGCTGATTGTCGAGGAAACCCGGCGCATCGTGAAACTGCTCGATCAGGTCGAGGCGTTTGGCAATGTCTCACCGCCGGCGCGCGCTGCGGTCAACCTGCATGATGTGCTGGATCGCGCCCGAACCTCGGCGGCGGTGGGCTTTGGCGCGCATATGCAGATCAGCGCCGATTACGACCCGTCGCTGCCGCTGACCTGGGTCGATCCCGATCAACTGTTGCAGGTTGTCCTCAATCTTTTGAAAAACGCAGCCGAAGCGGGCCGGCCGGGCGGCGCGATCCGGATCCGCAGTTTTTATGAGGCCGGGCTGAAACTGCGCCGCAGCGATGGCCGCCAGGCGGCGCTGCCGCTTCAGGTGGAGATCATCGATGACGGCCCCGGCCTGCCGCCCGATATTGCCGCCAGCATCTTTGAACCCTTCGTTTCGGGCCGCGACAATGGCACCGGGTTGGGGCTGGCGCTGGTGTCAAAGATCATCGCCGATCATGACGGCTGGATCGCCGTCGACAGCGCCCCGGGGCGCACCGTGTTTCGCATTTCCCTGCCCGTCGCAGAAGAAGGAGGTTCCTAGATGGATGGCACCGTTCTGGTCGCAGATGACGACCGCACCATTCGCACCGTTCTGACCCAGGCGCTGACCCGGGCCGGCTGCAAGGTTCACGCCACCGCCAGCCTGATCACGCTGATGCGATGGGTCGAGGAGGGCAAAGGCGACCTGGTCATCTCGGATGTCATGATGCCCGACGGCAACGGATTGGAAACATTGCCGAAAATCACCGCAGCGCGGCCCGGGTTGCCGGTGATCATCATCTCGGCGCAGAACACGATCGTGACCGCGATTCAGGCCACCGAGAAAGACGCCTATGATTACCTGCCCAAGCCCTTCGATCTGCCGGATCTGATGAAACGCGCCGCCCGCGCGTTGGAGATCAAACGCCGTATCCCCGCCGCGCCGGAGCGCCCGCAGGCGGTTGATGATGCGCTGCCTCTGGTCGGACGCGCGGCCAATATGCAGGCGCTTTACCGTTTGGTGGCGCGGGTCATGAATACCGATCTGGCGGTGTTGATCACCGGCGAAAGCGGCACCGGCAAAAGCCTGATCGCGCGCGCCATTCATGATTTCTCGGACCGGCGCAATTTGCCTTTTGTGATTGCCTCGGCCGCCGATCTGGAGGATGCCGACGGCCCCGCACAGCTGCTGGCGCGGGCCCGCGACGGGGCCCTTTTATTCGATGAGGCGGGCGACCTGAGCGATGCGTCGCAGGCGCGCGTGGTGCGGATGCTGGACGGGTTGGGGCCTGAGGGCCCGCGCGTTCTGGCCACCAGCCAGGCCGATCTGACCGAGCGGATGGAGGCGGGCAGTTTCCGGCAGGATCTTTATTACCGGCTTGGCGGTGTCGTTCTGGCGGTGCCGCCGCTGCGCGACCGGGTCGAGGATGTTGCGCTTTTGGCGGATCATTTCCTGGCCAGGGCGGAACGCGACGGGCTGGCGCGGCACCGTCTGGCCGATGCCGCGCTGGACATGATCCGGGCCTATTCCTGGCCGGGCAATGTGCGGCAGCTGGAAAACACGCTGCGCCGCCTGGTGCTGACCAGCCCCGGAGAGGTTATCGGCCCGGCCGAGGTCGAGGCGGTTCTGGGCAATCAACCGGCAAGGCGGCCCGCGCATGGCGATGGCGAGGGGTTGAGCGCGTCCGTGGCACGCCATCTGAAACGCTATTTCGACCTGCATGGCGGGGTGCTGCCACCGCCCGGCCTCTATCCCCGGATTCTGCGTGAGATCGAGACGCCGCTGATCGAAATCGCCCTGGATGCCACCGGTGGAAATCAGGCCAGATGCGCCGAACTTCTGGGCATCAACCGAAATACGCTGCGCAAGAAACTGACCGAGCTGGATATTCGCGTGACACGCCGCCGAAAGTTGATGTAAAACCGCAACAGGTGCGTTGCTCCGATGTGACAGTCAGGGGGGACGTGCCTAGGTTTGGCGGTTTGGACGGTCCTCCGCCCCATATAGTGAGGCTGAAGGGTGGATAACCCTGCGCAGAGTGATGTAATTTCCCCACTCATGCGGCTGATGTCGTTGAGAATGCGCCGGAAATGGCGCACGATGGGAACCCTCGGGCTGGTCCTTTTGGGGCCGGTTCTGGCGGTGGCGACGTTTCTTATCATGGGGCCATTGGCGGCGGCAACGGTATCGCCTGCCTTGCGCCTGATTCTGCTGGCCGACATGGTCTATATTCTGGTCGTTGCGGCGCTGGTGCTTTACCGCGTGGCCAAAATGGTGGCCGCCCGCCGGGCCCGATCGGCCGGGTCGCGCCTGCATCTGCGCCTGACCGGACTTTTCGCGGTGGTTGCCTTGCTGCCGACCATTCTGGTCGCTGTCTTTGCCACGGTAACGGTGAATATGGGGCTGGAGGGCTGGTTTTCAGACCGGGTCCGCAGCGCGCTTGGCCATTCGCTGGAGGCCGCCTACGCCTATGAGGCGGAGCATCGCGACGGTCTGTCATCCGATGCCGAAACGCTTGCCGGGTTTCTCAACCTCAACCGGCGCGCCACGCCGTTTCTGGCCGATGGCGATCTGCGCCAATTGCTGAGCCAGGGCCAGCAGGCCATTCAACGCGGCTTGCGAGAGGCCTTTGTGATCGATGGAACCGGCCAGATCCGGGCCCGTGGCGAACGCAGCTACCTGTTTGATTTTGAACGACCTTCCGACGAGGATCTGGCCCGCGCCGCAACCGGAGAGCTGGTCTTGATCGAGGATCGCGAGGCCAATGAATTTCGTGCGCTGCTGCGTCTTGATGCCTTTGCCGATCGCTATCTTTATGTCAGCCGCGAGGTTGACGGCCAGATTATCACGCTGCTGGATGAGACCCAGGAAACCGTCATGCTGTACCGGCAGTTGGAAAGCGAGCGGGGCCAGTTCCTGTTTCAGTTCGGGCTGATCTATCTGGGCTTTGCCGTGATCCTGATCCTGGCCGCGATCTGGTTGGGGCTGTGGTTTGCCGAACGCCTGTCGCGCCCGGTCGGGCGGCTGGCGGGGGCGGCGCAGCGGGTCGGTATCGGTGATCTGGATGTGCGCGTGCCGGAAGAACCCGGCGAAGATGAAATTGCCATGTTGGGGCGGCTCTTCAACCAGATGACCCGGCAATTGAAGGGTCAGCGCGATGCCCTGATCGAACAGCACGCCCAGACCGAAACCCGTCGCCGCCAGTTCGACAGTGTTCTGACTTCGGTGACTTCGGGCGTGATCGGGCTGGATGCGCAGGGGCGGGTCGATTTCATGAACCGCTCGGCGATGGCGCTGCTCGATCTGGTCGAGGCGCGCGATCATGGCCTGACGCTGGCGGTGGCGGTGCCGGAATTTGCCGCACTCTTTGACCGGATCAGAGAACGCGGAGCCTCGGTCCTGCAGGAGGAGACCAAGATAACCCGTGGCGGCACCCAGGACAGCCTGCTGGTGCGGATGTCGATCCGCAGAGATGAAACCGGCGCGCTGGAGGGCTACGTCGTGGCCTTTGATGATGTCACCGATCTGGTGTCGGCACAGCGCATGGCCGCCTGGGGCGATGTGGCGCGCCGCATCGCGCATGAGATCAAGAACCCGCTGACCCCGATTCAACTTTCGGCCGAACGGGTGCGGCGCAAATTCGGCAAATTGTTGGATCCGGCCGATGCCGAACAGCTTGGCCAATTGACCGATGTGATCGTGCGCCAGACCAATGATCTGCGCCGGATTGTCGATGAATTCGCCAAATTTGCCCGCATGCCGGAACCCGAACGCCAGCCCGAGGATATCGCCAATCTGCTGCATGAGGCCGTGATCCTGCAACAGGCGGGCCAGCCCGGCATCCGGTTTGTGACCGATATTCCCGACATGCCGGTGCCTGCCGAAATAGATGCGACAATGATCGGGCAGGCCTTCACGAACCTGATCAAGAACGCCGGAGAAGCCATTGAGACCTTAAAGGAAAAAGGCGCGCCAGAGGGGTATTCGCCGGAATTGCGCATTGCCATGATACTGGCCCCGGAAACGGTCGAGATCAGCATCAGCGATAACGGCATCGGTCTGCCGCCTGACCGATCGCGCCTGTTCGAACCCTATGTGACGACACGCGACAAGGGCACCGGGCTTGGCCTGCCCATTGTGAAGAAAATCATTGAGGAACATGGCGGGTCGCTGGACCTGCTGGATGCGGAGCCGTTCGAGGATGGCGCGCATCGAGGCGCACGGGCACGGATCATCCTGCCCCGCATGGCCGCAGAAAAGGGAGAGTTGAGTTGACCGATATTCTGGTTGTCGATGACGAGCGCGATATCCGCGAGTTGATCTGTGATATTCTTGAGGATGAGGGCTTTGCCACCCGCATGGCGGCAAATTCCGACCAATGCATGGCCGAATTGAACCGCGAGCCGCCGGGCATGATGATCCTCGATATCTGGCTGAAAGACAGCAATATGGACGGGATCGATATCCTGACCTCCGTCAAGCGCGACAATCCCGGCGTGCCGGTGGTGATCATCTCGGGCCATGGCAATATCGAGATCGCGGTGGCCGCGATCAAGCAGGGCGCGTTCGATTTCATCGAAAAGCCCTTCAATATCGAACAATTGCTGGTGGTGATCCGCCGCGCGATGGAGGTCAGCCGGTTGCGCCGCGAAAATTCCGCCCTGCGCCGCCAGGATGGCGGAACCGATGACATGATCGGCGCGGGCGCGGCCTTCAAGATGCTGAAAAACCATCTGGATAAAGTCACGAAATCCAACGGCCGGGTGATGCTGACAGGGGGGCCCGGTGCCGGCAAGGAGATTGCGGCGCGTTATATCCATGCCCATTCGAACCGGGCCGATGCGCCCTTCGTGACCGTCAATTCCGCCTCTATCATCCCCGAACAGATGGAGGAGGTGCTGTTTGGCCGCGAAAGCTCTGAGCGCGGGGTTGAACAGGGGCTGCTGGAACAGGCCCATGGCGGCGTGATCTTTTTCGATGAGGTCGCCGATATGCCGCTTGGCACCCAATCCAAGATCCTGCGGGTGCTGGTCGATCAAAGTTTCACCCGGGTCGGCGGGGCCACCAAGGTGCGGGTCGATCTGCGGGTGATCTCGTCGACCACGCGCAACCTGATCGATGAGATCGCCGCAGGCCGTTTTCGCGAAGAACTGTATCACCGGCTGAATGTCGTGCCCATCGAGGTGCCGAGCCTTGAGGAAAGGCGCGAGGATATCCCCGAACTGGCCCGCCATTTCATTGCCCGGTTCAACAGCGATCAGGGGTTGCCGTTGCGGCCCCTGGGCGATGATGCCGAGGCGATGCTGCAAACCATGCGCTGGCCCGGAAATATCCGCGAATTGCGCAATGTGATCGAACGGGTGCTGATCCTGGGCGACGGCACCGGCCCGATCGAGGCGCGCGACCTGCCGGGGCAGTCGGCGGGTATAAGCGAGGAGGATGTGGCCCTTTCCACCGGTCTGACGACGCTGCCCCTGCGCGAAGCGCGCGAGCTTTTTGAACGGCAATATCTGATGGCGCAGATCAACCGGTTTGGCGGCAATATATCGCGCACCGCCAATTTTGTCGGGATGGAACGCAGCGCGCTGCACCGAAAGCTGAAATCGCTTGGCGTCGTGACCACAAACAAATCCGGGGCCCGCGTGGCGCAGGTCGAGGAACGCCAGGACGGCTAGGGTCCCCGGCAACGAAAGGCGGGGCGCAATTGACCTCTGCATCTGTCTCTGCCATGCAGAACGCCCCGGCCGGGCGGTCCGGTCAACAGCGTGGGGCAGGGGCGGATGAAGGTTATCATTTGCGGTTCGGGTCAGGTGGGCTGGCAGATTGCCCGCCATCTTTCCGGCGAAAACAACGATGTGACGGTGGTTGACAACAACCCCGATCTGGTGCGCCGGGCGACCGATACGCTGGATGTGCAGGGCATCACCGGCTTTGCCAGCTACCCCGATGTGCTGGAACGCGCCGGGGCGCGCGACGCCGATATGGTGATCGCCGCGACATTTTCAGACGAGGTCAACATGGTCACCTGTCAGGTGGCGCATTCGATCTTTTCGGTGCCCCGAAAAATCGCCCGGCTGCGCGCGCAAAGCTATTTGACCGCGATCTATTCCGACCTTTACCGGCGCGAACATCTGCCGATCGATGTGGTGATCAGCCCCGAACGCGAGGTTGCCAAGGCCGCATTGCGACGCTTGCAATCGCCTGCGACCTTTGACACCGAGGATTTTCTGGGCGGCGAGGCGCGGCTTTTGGGTATCCGGCTGGATGCTGATTGTCCGGTGCTGAACACGCCGCTGAAACAGCTGTCTGAACTGTTTTCGACGCTGCGGGCCATCGTGGTGGGCGTGCGGCGCGAGGGCGGTCTTTTTGCCCCCGAACCGGGCGACCAGCTGTTTGCCGATGATCAGATCTATGTCTTTACCCATGAAAGCGACACCGACCGGACCCTTGAGATTTTCGGCAAACGCGCGGCGCGGCCGGAACGGGTGGTGATCATAGGCGGCGGCAATGTCGGGCTGGCGGTGGCGCAGGACCTGGAGAAGGGCTCGACCCGCATTCGCGCCCGGGTGATCGAGATGGACCGCAGTATCGCCGAAGGCTCGGCCGATGCGCTTGGCCGGACCATTGTGCTGCATGGCGACGGCTTGGATATCGAGATATTGCGCGAGGCCGGCATTGCCCGGGCCGATGCGGTTTTGTGCGTCACCAGCGACGACAAGACCAACCTTCTGGCGTCGGTCCGGGCCAAGGCGCTTGGGGCCAAGATGGCCATCGCGCTGGTCAATGACCCGACCATGGTGCCGATGATGGAGGCGCTGGATATCGACGCCTATGTCAATCCGCGCGCCTCGACCGTCAGCTCGATCCTGCGCCATATCCGGCATGGCCGGGTGCGCGGTGTCTATTCCATCGGCGATGCCGAGGCCGAGGTGATCGAGGCACAGGTGATGTCGACCTCACCCATTGCCGGCAAAGCGATCCGCGACGTGGATTTCCCCGAAGGCGCGTTGTTGGGGGCGGTGCGCAAGGGCGACAAGGTGGTGCGCCCGACCGGATCGACCCGGATCGAGGAGGGCGACATCGTGGTGATCTTCGCGCTGGCCAAGGATGTGCCCGAGGTCGAAGCGCTGCTCAGGGTCTCGGTTGATTTCTTCTGAGCCATGAGACGCTTTATCGCCAGATTGCCCTTTCTGATTGCCCTGATCGGCATCGCGTCGCTGGCCATGCTGATCCCGGCGGCGATGGCGATGGTGAGCGAGGATTTCGAGACCGGGCGCGCCTTTCTTTATGCCGCGCTGTTTTTTCTGATCCTGACGATGCTTCTGGGCTTTGCCACCCAGGCCAGCCCGCCGGTGACTTCGGCCCGGCCCTTGCTGCTTGGCCTGATCGCGGCCTATGCGCTGTTGCCCGTCATGCTGGCGGTGCCGCTGATGGACGCCATCGGAAACACCACATTCTTCAACGCCTATTTCGAGATGGTATCGAGCCTGACCACAACCGGGGCGACGGTATTCGACCCAGACCGCCTGGCCCCGGCGGTGCATCTGTGGCGTGGGTTGGTGGGGTGGTTTGGGGGCTTTCTGATCTGGGTTACGGCGGCGGCCATCATGGCCCCGTTATCGCTTGGCGGGTTCGAGGTTGCCGCCGAGGCGCAAATCGGCGCGGTCACGTCTTCGGCGGCACAGACGCAGGCCGCCAATCCGGGCGAAAGGCTGCGCCGCGCGGTGCGCCATCTGGCCCCGGTCTATATCGGCCTGACCGGAATCCTGTGGCTGTTGCAGGTGCTGGCGGGCGAAGCCGATCTGGCTGCTGCAATTCACGCGATGTCGACCATGGCCACATCCGGCATCAGCCCCGATGGCGCGCTTGACGCCGGGCAGGGCGGGCTGCTGTCGGAAATTTTCATCCTGCTGTTTCTGGTCTTTGCCATTACCCGCCACAGTTTCAGCCGCCGCCTCGACGCTGCCATGCTGCGCGCCCTGGGTCATGATCGTGAATTGCGCCTGGCGCTTTATGTCACTGTAACGCTGACAGCCTTGCTGTTTCTGCGCCATTGGATCGGGGCGTTGGAGCTGGCCGATCGCGGCAGCGGGCGCGAGGCGTTTGCAGCGCTTTGGGGCAGCTTTTTTACCGCCGTGTCCTTTGTCACGACGACCGGGTTCGTCTCGGATTACTGGGGCGCATCACGGAGCTGGTCGGGCCTGTCGACGCCGGGGCTGGTGCTGATCGGGCTGGCGCTGATGGGCGGCGGTGTGGCGACAACGGCGGGCGGTATCAAATTGCTGCGGGTCTATGCGCTTTATAAGCACGGGCTGCGCGAGATGTCGAAACTGATCCATCCGCATTCGGTGGCCTCGGGCGGGCAGCTTGGCCGTCGTATCCGCCGACAGGGGGCCTATATTGCCTGGGTGTTTTTCATGCTGTTCGTGTTGTCAATGGCGGCCACCATGCTGGCGCTGGCGGCGGCGGGCGTGGATTTTGAACAGGCGCTGGTTCTGGCGGTATCGGCCCTGTCGACCACCGGACCACTGGCCAATTACGGTGCCAGTGAGCCCATCATCCATGCCTCTCTGTCCGATCCCGCCAAGGCCATTCTGGCCGCGGCAATGATCATCGGGCGGCTCGAAACGCTGGTTCTGATCGCGCTTTTGAACCCGTCCTACTGGCGCGTATAGGTCAAAACTCGCCGCCCGGCGCGGCACGGAATGGGCAAACCGCTGGAATCGGGGTGGAAATCCGGCAAAAAGCCCCGCATACTCGGATTGACCAGAATATTCCCGGCCCGAGCACAAGGGCGGCACCAACGACAGGGTATGTGACAAATGGCGGAAAACAAGCAGAATTTGCAGGACGCATTCCTGAACCATGTTCGCAAGACCAAGGTTCCGGTGACGGTGTTTTTGATCAATGGCGTGAAGTTGCAGGGTGTGATCACCTGGTTCGACAATTTCTGCGTTCTGTTGCGCCGCGACGGGCAATCGCAACTGGTTTATAAACACGCGATTTCGACGGTGATGCCGGCGCAGCCGATCAACCTATATGATGGGGAAGAGTGAGCGCGCCTGACCCGATGGACCCGGACGCCCCGGGCCCGACCCGCGCCTTTGTCATTCACCCCGATATCAGATCCGACCGCAGCCGCAGGCCTGCCGGCCCCGCGCTGGAGGAGGCCGTGGCACTGGCCGCGGCCCTGCCCGATCTTGAGGTCGTGGGGGCGGAAACCGTTGGCCTGCCCAAGGCGCAGCCGGGGTTGTTGTTCGGCAAGGGCAAGATCGCCGAGCTTAAGACCCGCATCGCGGCCGCCGATGTCGAGCTGGTGCTGATCGATGGGCCGGTATCGCCCGTGCAGCAGCGCAATCTGGAAAAGGAATGGGACGTCAAGCTGCTGGATCGCACCGGGTTGATCCTGGAGATTTTCGCCGATCGCGCCCGCACCCGTGAAGGCGTGTTGCAAGTGGAACTGGCGGCGCTGTCCTACCAGCGCACGCGGCTGGTGCGGGCCTGGACCCATCTGGAACGCCAGCGCGGCGGTCTGGGCTTTGTCGGCGGGCCCGGCGAAACCCAGATCGAGGCGGACAGGCGCGCCATTGACGACGCCATTGTGCGCATCCGCCGGCAGCTGGAAAAGGTCGTGAAAACCCGCGCCCTGCACCGCGCCGCACGCGCCAAGGTGCCGTTTCCCGTGGTCGCGCTGGTGGGTTATACCAATGCCGGGAAATCCACTCTTTTCAACCGTTTGACGGGGGCCGAGGTGATGGTGAAGGACATGCTCTTTGCCACGCTCGACCCGACCATGCGATCTGTCGAATTGCCCGATGGCACCGAGATCATCCTGTCCGACACCGTGGGCTTCATCTCGGATCTGCCGACGCAATTGGTTGCGTCCTTTCGCGCCACGTTGGAGGAAGTTCTGGATGCCGATCTGATAGTCCATGTCCGCGATGTGGCGCATGCCGATAGCGAGGCCCAGGCCCGCGATGTGGCGGCCATCTTGACGGAATTGGGGGTCGATCCGGAGGCCCCGCAGCTGGAATTGTGGAACAAGATCGACCTTCTGCCACCCGAGGCCCGGTCGGAAATGCAGGCCATCGCCGAGCGCCGTGACACGGTCTTTACACTGTCTGCGCTGACCGGCGAAGGTCTGCCCGAAGTGTTGGAAGCCATCGCCCGGGCCTTGGCCCCACAACGGCTGCCCGCCACGCTGATGCTGCCCTATTGCGAAGGGCGCAAACGGGCCTGGCTGTTCGAGCAAGGCGTGGTCGAGGCAGAGACAGCAAATGAGGCGGGCTATGAGATCCGCGTCATCTGGACGGCGCGTCAGAAACAGGCCTTTGCCGCGCTTTGATATCTCTGAGAACATAGACCCGGATGGCCGATGCCAGGCCACTTTCGACGCCGCGTTCTGCATCAATAACGGCGGCCAGTTCGTTGATTGACATGCCTTTTTCACCGGCAATCCGGCGCAGTTCCTGCCAGAATTCCTGCTCCAGTGACACCGAGGTTCGGTGGCCGCGCAGCGTCAGGGAATGTTTGGCGGGGCGTGCGTTCATCGGTCTTCCCGCCTGGCCCCATCGAGATCTCGGGCAGCCTTGTCACGCCGCGCCGCGTCTTGCGTCTTTTCTGCTTTTGAGCGGCCGTATGTGACCACGTTTTCATCGGCCCGGGCCTGTTTTTCGGCCCGTGCCCTTGCCTTGCGCACCCGGTTGAGATTGACGGGCGCGGCCATTCACTTCGGCCCGATCATGTCTTCGGGGCGCACCACGGCGTCAAAAGTTGCCGCATCCACCAGCCCAAGCGCGATGGCTTCTTCCTTCAGCGTGGTGCCGTTCTTATGCGCGGTCTTGGCCACCAAGGTGGCGTTGTCATAGCCGATGGTCGGGGCCAGCGCCGTGACCAGCATCAGGCTTTCCTTCATCAGCTTGTCGATGCGTTCTTTATTTGCCCGGATCCCCAGCAGCATCCGTTCGGTGAAACTGTCGCTGGCATCGCCCAGAAGCTGGATCGATTGCAGCAGGTTATAGCTCATCATCGGGTTATAGACGTTCAGCTCAAAGTGCCCCTGGGAGCCTGCGAATTTGATCGCCGCGTCATTGCCCATGACATGCGCCGCCACTTGCGTCAGCGCCTCGGCCTGGGTCGGGTTGACCTTGCCGGGCATGATCGAGCTTCCGGGTTCATTTTCCGGCAGGATCAGCTCGCCCAGACCCGAACGCGGCCCCGAGCCGAGAAACCGGATATCATTGGCGATCTTGTAGCAACTGCCCGCGATGGTGGCCAAGGCACCGGACAGGAACACCATCGCGTCATGGGCGGCCAGCGCCTCGAATTTATTGGGCGCGGTGACAAAGGGCAGGCTGGTGATTTTGGCCATATTGGCGGCCACGGTGGTATCCCAGCCATGCGCGGTGTTGAGACCGGTGCCCACTGCGGTGCCGCCCTGCGCAAGCTCATAGATGCCGGGCAGACAGGCATCGACACGGGCCAGACCCATCCGGATCTGATGCGCATAACCGGAAAATTCCTGCCCCAGAGTCAGCGGCGTGGCATCTTGCGTATGGGTGCGCCCGATCTTGATGATGTCCTTGAATTCGTTTGACTTCTTCTCCAAGCCCTCGGCCAGCTTTGTCAGCCCCGGCAGCAGCACATCGCGCACCGACATCGCGGTGGCCACATGCATCGCGGTGGGGAAGGTGTCGTTTGACGATTGCCCCATGTTGCAATGATCATTCGGATGCACCGGATCTTTTGATCCGATCACGCCACCCAGAATTTCGATGGCGCGGTTGGCGATGACCTCGTTGGCGTTCATGTTCGATTGCGTGCCCGATCCGGTCTGCCAGACAACCAGCGGGAAATTGTCGTCGAACTTGCCCTCGATCACTTCCTGGGCGGCCTGAATGATGGCATCGGCGCGGGTGGCATCCAGCTTTCCAGACGCCTTGTTGGCCTCGGCGCAGGCGCGTTTGACGACGCCGAGCGCGCGCACGATGGCGATGGGCTGGCGTTCCCAACCGATCGGGAAATTCATGATAGACCGCTGCGTCTGCGCGCCCCAGTATTTATCGGCGGGAACGTCGAGCGGGCCGAAGCTGTCGGTTTCGGTGCGGGTTGCGGTCATGGGGCGGGCCTCCGGCAGTTATCGGTGTTTGACATGGCTATACGGGGGCCGGGGGGGCGGGGCAATCGGGGCGGTCGGTGTTGGCGCTATTGGCCGCAGCGGTGCGGTGCCGTCAGCGCAGCAGCCAGACCCGTTCAATGGCCGGGCAGATGCCTTTCAGCCCGCCAGCAACCGGCGCGGATGCATGATCGGCCAAGCGGTAATGCGCGCCGTAAACCCGGGCCACGTCCTCAGCACCCACCGAAAAGGGCGGGCCGGGCATGAGGGATTGATCATATTCGAAACAGATCAGCAGCTGCGGCGCGCTGGCGGTAATCCCGGCCATGTGGCTGGCATAGCGCGCGCGCATGTCAGGCGGCAGCGCCACCAGCGCCGCCCGGTCATAGCTGGCATCAACGGGGCCAAGCTGATCTGCGGTGAGCGCAAAGAAATCGCCAACAAAGATGTCCAGGTTCGGGGCGCTGAACTGGGTGATCTCGCCCAATTCCGTTATCTCGGGGGTCAGGTCAAGATCTTGAAACAACTGATTTATGGCAAGCCTGCTCAGCTCGATTCCGGCCACGCGAAACCCCTGCGACAGGAGCCAGCCGATATCACGGGTCTTGCCACAAAGCGGCAGAAAGATGCGCGCCGCGGCGGGCAGGTTCAGCGCGCCGCTATGTTTCACCAGCATCGCGCCCGGCGCGGGTTGATGAAACCCGATGCGGTTGTCGCGCCAGCGCTGGTGCCAGAATTCCGGGTCCATCAATCAGGTCTCCCAGGCCAGGGCAGCGCCGCCCTGTGTCGGCATGGCAAAGCGATAGACCCGTGCCGGCGGCAGGTTGCCCCAGATCTTGGCGCTGGTGCTCCAGGTCAGGCCCAAAGCCTCGCGCAGCTGCTGCCTTACCGGCGGTTTCGGGCCATAGGTGAACTGGATATAGCTGCCAAGCGGCCCGATCTGGGCGAAACTGCCGCGCAGGATGGCCTCCTGGACGGGCAGCGGCATTGACAGCAATGGCAGACCGGACACCACCGCCTGCACGCCCTTGATATCCAGCGCAGCAACCTCGGTGGCCGAACATTGATGGACATTGAGACCGGGAAAACCCGCCCGCAGATCGTCACAAAAGACCGGGTTCATTTCGATCGCGTGGATCTGATCGGCATCAATGCCGCGGTCGATGATGGCCTGCGTGATCCGGCCCGTGCCTGCCCCAAGCTCGATCACCGGACCGGCTTCGGGATCAAGCGTTGCAGCCATTTCAGCGGCCAGCGCGCGCGATGACGGGGCCAGCGCCACGACCTGACCGGGTTTTCTGAACAATTGGCCGAAGAATAGGCCAAGATCGCCTGACATTTGCAGCACGTCCTTCAAAAATGGGTTTGATATCAGAGGTTAGTGGGTCTTGCGAAAGGTTTCCAGGCTGACCACCTCCCCATCGTGATGGTCGTCCTCGCGGTGTTCATCTTCGGGCGGCTCATCTTCGGGTCCGTCGCTGTCCTGGGTTTCAAAGCGCAGGCCAAACTCGACCGATGGATCGACAAAGGTCAAGATCGCGTCAAACGGGATGCGCAGCGGTTCGGGGTTGTCGCCGAAATTCAGGGTGATGGAAAACCCGTCATCATCGACGCTGAGACCGTCAAACCAGTTCTGGATCACGATGGTCATTTCCTCGGGGTAGCGGTCGCGCAGCCAGGGCGCGATATCGACCTCTGGATGCCGGGTGTCGAAACTGATGAAAAAATGATGTTCTCCGGGCAGGCCACGATCTGCCACATCCGTCAGAACCGTCTGAATAAGGCCCCGCATCGCGTGGTGCATCAGGCGACCATAGGCGATTGTGTCAGTGTCATCTGCGGGCATCTGCGGCGCGATCCTTTTCTGTCGCCCCCACCATAGTAGATTCGTTTGCGAAGGAAAGGTGGCGCAGGGCACCGATTGCAGCTCTGTCAGGGCAGGATCTGGCCGGAATAACCCCGCTCAATTCACAGCTTTGCCCTAATATAACCACGAAACTTGGCCAGTTTCCGCGTATAAGACATGGGGACAACGTTTGGAAAAGCCTGCGATGAGCCGAGCCGTGACCGACGCCCGCGTCGGAGAAAATGATATCGCCATTGTCGGAATGGCCGCGCATCTGCCGGGATCGGCGGATGTTGCGGCCTATTGGCAAAATCTGCGCGCCGGCATCTCTGCGATCACGCGACAATCGCGCGCCGATCTGCTGGCGGCAGGTGAGGCCCCGCATCTGATTGACCGGCCCGATTATGTCCCCTTTGCCGCCGCATTGGACGGGTTCGACCAGTTCGACGCCGATTTTTTCGGCTTTTCGCCCAAGGAAGCCGCCATCATGGACCCGCAGCACCGCCAGTTTCTGGAGGTTGCCTGGGAAGCGATGGAACAGGCCGGTCATCCGCCGTCGAAATTTTCCGGTCCGATCGGGGTCTATGCCGGCTGCGGCATGGGCAGCTATTTCTATTTCAACATCTGCTCCAACCCCGATCTGGTTGATCAGACCGGCATGTTCCTGCTGCGCCATACCGGCAATGACAAGGATTTCATGACCACGCGGGCCAGCCATGTGTTTGATTTGCGCGGCCCCTCGATCAACCTGCAGACCGCCTGTTCCACCTCGCTGGTGGCCACCCATTATGCCTGCCAGGCGCTGTTGATGGGCGAATGCGACATGGCGCTGGCCGGGGGCGTGACGATCGAGCTGCCACATGCGCGCGGCTATCTGTTCAAGGAGGGTGAGATCCTGTCGCCCGACGGGCAATGCCACGCCTTTGACCATCGCGCCGAGGGCACGGTGTTCGGCTCGGGCGCGGGCTGTGTGCTGCTGCGCCGGGCGCAGGATGCGGTGCGCGACGGAGATCATATCTGGGCCATCATCAAGGGCTCTGCCATCAATAATGACGGTGCCGACAAGGCCGGCTATCTGGCCCCGTCCGTGACCGGGCAGGCCGAAGCGATTGCCGAGGCGCAGGCCGTGGCAGGCGTGGCGGCAGAGACTATCGATTATGTCGAATGCCACGGCACCGGCACCTATCTGGGCGACCCGATCGAGGTGGCGGCACTGACCGAAGCGTTCCGCCGCACCACCCGCGCCAAGGATTTCTGCCGCCTTGGCAGCGTCAAAACCAATATCGGCCATCTCGATACCGCGGCGGGCGTGGCCAGCCTGATCAAGACCGCGCTGGCGCTGCATCACGGCGAGATCCCGCCCTCGCTCAGCTTTGAGAAACCCAACCCCGCAATCAGCTTTGAAGGCTCGCCCTTCCGGGTCAATGATGCCCTGATACCCTGGCCCGAAACCGACCACCCGCCGCGCGCCGGAGTGAACTCGCTTGGCGTTGGCGGCACCAATGCGCATGTGGTGCTGGAAAAGGCCCCGGCGCGGGCCCCGTCCGAGCCATCAGATTGGCCGTTCCAGCTGTTCACGCTTTCGGCTCGCAGCAAGGCCGCGCTTGAGGGCAATGCCGCAAATCTGGCCGCCCATCTGCGCGCCAACCCCGATCAGGATCTGGCCGATATCGCCTGGACGCTTCAGGCCGGGCGCCATGGCTTTGACCGGCGCCGCGTTGTTGTTGCGGCCAGCCATGAAGAAGCCGCCGAGGCGTTGGAGCAAAATGACCCGCGCCGGGTCTTTACCCATACCCGCCTCGACAATCCTGAGATTACCTTCATGTTCCCCGGCGGCGGTGCGCAATATGCGGGGATGGCGCGCGATCTCTATGAGACCGAGCCGGTCTTTGCCGATTGGATGGGCAAGGGGCTGGAGATCCTGCAACCGCTGCTCGATTTCGACATCCGCGCCTTGTGGCTGCCGGACCCGGACCAGAAGGATGCCGCCGAGGAGCGGCTGCGCACGCCCTCGGTTCAACTGCCGCTGATCATGATCGTGGAATATGCGCTGGCGCAGCTCTGGATGTCCTGGGGTGTGCGGCCTGCGGCGCTGATCGGCCATTCCATGGGCGAAAACACTGCCGCCTGTCTGGCCGGTGTGATGCGGTTTGCCGATTGCATCGGGCTGGTGCATCTGCGCGGCAGGTTGATGGATTCGGTGCCTGCGGGGGGCATGCTGTCAGTGGCTTTATCAGCCGACGCGCTGATGCCTTACCTGGGCGATGATCTGGACCTGGCCGTGGTCAACGGGCCGGAGCTTGCGGTGGCCTCCGGGCCTGATGCTGCCCTCGATGCGCTGGCCGCCCGGCTGGAGGCCGAGGATATTCATTGCGCCCGCGTCGCCATCAATATCGCGGCCCATAGCCGGTTGCTCGACCCGATTCTGGATCGCTTTGGCGATTACCTGCGCCGGATGCCGCTGAGCGCGCCCGAAATTCCGCTGATCTCGAATGTCAGCGGCAGTTTCATGACCGATGCCGAAGCGACCGACCCGGCCTATTGGGTCGGCCATCTGCGCGGCACGATCCGCTTTGCCGACGGGCTGGCCACATTGGCCGAAACACCCTCGCGCGTCTATCTGGAGGTTGGCCCCGGCAAGGCGCTGGCCTCGCTGGCCGGCGGGCACCCCGATATCGACCCGGGCCAGGTCATCTCGACCCTGCGCCACGCCGATGATGACAGTGCCGATGATGCCTATTTCCTGGCCATGTTGGGCCGGATCTGGGCCGTGGGCGGCGATTTCGACTGGGGTCAATATTGGGGCGAGGCGCGCCGTAACCGGGTGATATTGCCAACCTATGCTTTCCAGCGCAGCCGCTATTTCATTGAACCGGGGCAGCCGGCAGTGGCCGATGATAGCTGGCTGATGCGCAATGACGATCCCGATAGCTGGGGCTGGCGGCCGGCCTGGCAACCCGCCTATGCGCCCTGCGAGGTCGATGTTGCGGGCGATCTGAGCGATGCGCCGCGCGAGATCTGGCTGTTCTTTGCCGATGAAACCGGTCTGGCCGATGCCGCCGCCGCGCGGCTGAAAGCGGCCGGTCATTCTGTCACGCTGGTGCGTCCGGGCGATGCTTTTGCCCAGACCGAAAGCGGCTTTCATTTGGCCCCTGAACGTGGCCGCGAAGGCTATGACCAGTTGATCGGCGCGCTGGCGGCAAGTGGCGATCTGCCCACCCGTATCGGGCATTTCTGGCAGGTCACGCAGGGCCGCGACCATCGCCCCGGATCCAGCTTTTTCCACCGCTGCCAGGAACAGGGCTTCTGGAGCCTGTTCTATCTGGCGCAGGCCTGGGCCGATGAAGATGCCGGGCCGCTGCATATTGATGTGTTCACCACCGGCGCGATGCAGGTCCGCGATGAGGCGCTGCCGCATCCGGAAAAATCCACCATCATGGGGCCTGCCCGGGTTATCCCGCGCGAATTTCCGGATCTGAGTTGCGCTGTTCTGGATATGGATCAGCCCGATCTGAACGCTACGCTTGAAGCATTGCTCAGCCCGGCAGGGGGCGATATTGCCGCCATTCGGACAGGCAAGCGCCATCTGGCCAGCTATCGCCCGGTCGATCTGCCGCAGGCTGAAGCGCTGCAGATGCGCGACCGGCCTACCGTGCTTTTGACCGGCGGTTTCGGTGGCATCGGGGCCGCCGTCGCGCAAGCTCTGATCACACGCTATCAGGCCCGTATCATTTTGCTGTCGCGCAGCGCTCTGCCGCCGCGCGCGCGCTGGCAGATCGAGCTGGCCAATGCCGGCCCGGCAGATCGCACCGCCGCCCGCATTCGCACCGTGCAGCGCCTTGAGGCTGCCGGCGGCGAGGTGATGACCCTGGTCGCCGACAGCGCCAATATCGAAGAGATGCGCGCGGCCCTGACCATGGCGCGCGCCCGCTTCGGTGAGATCCACGGCGTCGTCCACGGGGCCGGTGTG
>NZ_JBTUJH010000122.1:0-4539 GCF_058343375.1 Alterinioella sp. | reverse complement strand
ACCTTGCCACGTAACCCTAAAAAACTCGTTCCATCTGGCCCCAAAACCCGGGGGGGCGGGGGGCCCCCCCCCCCACATCGGTCGGATTGCCGAAGGCAATTCGAGACCAGCCCTCAAAATTCCACACCCTTCTGCCCTTTGATCCCAGACCTGAACGGGTGCTTCACCAGCGTCATTTCCGTCACCAGATCGGCCACCTCGATCAGCTCTTGCTTGGCATTGCGCCCGGTCAGCACCACATGCGTCATCTCGGGTTTTTCCTCGCGCAGGAACCGCACCACTTCGGCGATATCCAGATAGTCATAACGCAGCGCGATGTTGATCTCGTCGAGCAGCACCATGCGGATCTCGGGGTCTCGGATCAGCTCTTTCGCCTTGTCCCACCCCTTGCCGGCCATCTCGATATCGCGGGCTTTGTCCTGCGTTTCCCAGGTGAACCCCTCGCCCATTGCGTGAAACTGGCAGAGATCGCTGAAATTACCCTCCAGGATCCGCCGCTCGCCCGTGTCCCAGGCCCCTTTGATGAACTGAACCACGGCGCAAGGCATGTCATGCGCCACACAGCGCAGGATCATGCCAAAGCCGGACGAGGATTTACCCTTCCCTGTCCCGGTATGGACGATGATCAATCCCTTCTCGCCCTCTTTCCTGGCCATGATCTTGTCACGTGCGGCCTTCTTCTTGGCCATCTTCTGGGCGTGGCGGTCTGCTTCCGAAAGGGGCGTCTCGGTCATCTCGGCATCCTTTGCTTGACAACGGGGCGGGCAATGCCGCAGGTGCGTTTCGTGCTGGTTCCTGTCTTAGGGCAGGCGAAGAGGGAATGCGACAGGCTTTGCGACCAATGAGCGTCCAGGGCCGAAGCGCAGCCGCCCCCGCGACCGTGACCGGAGAAGGCCCCCATTTCCACTGGCACCCGCGCCGGGAAGGGAACGGGGCCGCCGGGGCCGGATGCCCCGATATCCGCAAGCCGGGAGACCTGCCAGCGCGAAGGATGTAGAAGACCGCGCGAACGGGGTGTTTCGGGCTGGCCTTGGGGGCGGTGCAAACTGTCCCCCGGCTGGTATCCCCCATTCCGCCAAAGAAACAGGGGGGCCGCATATGGCTCAGGTGACACTCACAATCTGCACCACCTGCCGCAAGACGGTGGATGGCGAACGGGTGCCGGCCGAGCCGCGCCCCGGGGCCCGGATGTTCGAGGCGCTCACGCGCGCAGACCTGCCCGAAGGCGTCCGGGTGGTCGGCAATGAATGCCTGTCGGCCTGTTCCAACGGCTGTTCCATGGTGTTGTCGGGCGGGCCAGAGCGCTGGACCTATGTCTATGGCCGCCTCGATCCCGATGACCATATCGACGACATCCTTAAAGGGGCCGCCGCCTATGCCGCCACGCCCGATGGCATCGTGCCCTGGCGCGACCGCCCCGAGATTTTCCGCAAGCAGAGCCTTGCCCGCATCCCCCCGCAAAAGGACTGACCCCATGGCCGCGCTGTCAAAGATCCCCGTCACCGTCATCACCGGCTTTCTGGGGGCCGGCAAGACCACCCTTATCCGCCACCTGATGGCCAACCCGCAGGGCAAGCGGCTGGCGGTGCTGGTCAATGAATTCGGCACCGCCGGCGTCGATGGCGATATCCTGAAATCCTGCGCCGATGAAAATTGCCCCGAAAGCAATATCGTCGAGCTTGCCAATGGCTGCATCTGCTGCACCGTGGCCGATGATTTCATCCCCACCATCGAGGCGCTGATGGCGCTGCCGCAAACGCCCGAACATATCCTGATCGAAACCTCGGGCCTGGCCCTGCCCAAGCCGCTGCTGAAAGCCTTTGACTGGCCCGCGATCCGCTCGCGCATCACCGTCGATGGTGTGATTGCCCTGGCCGATGCCGAGGCCGTGGCGGCGGGCCGCTTTGCGCCCGATGAGGATGCTGTGCAGGCGCAGCGCGAGGCCGATGACAGCCTCGACCATGACACGCCTCTGGGCGAGGTGTTCGAGGATCAAATCTCCTGCGCCGATATCATTCTGATGTCCAAGGCCGATCTGGCGGGTTCCGAGGGGCTGGCGAAGGCAAAAGCCGTGATCGAGGCCCAGATGCCGCGCCAGGTGCCGATCCTGGCGATGTCCGAGGGCGTGATCGACCCGCGCATCATTCTGGGGCTGGGGGCCGCGGCCGAAGATGATCTCGACGCCCGCCCCAGCCATCATGACGGCGCGGATGACCACGAACATGACGATTTCGACAGCGTGGTGATCGAGTTTTCCGAGATAGAAGACCCCAAGGCACTGGAACGGGCCGTGCTGCGACTGGCGCGGGAACACAACGCGCTGCGGATAAAGGGGTATATCGCCGTGAAGGGCAAACCGATGCGATTGCTGGTGCAGGCCGTGGGTGACCGCCTGCGCATGCAATATGACAGGCCCTGGGGCGATGCGCCCCGGCGCTCGCAACTGGTGGTGATCGGTGAACATGATCACATCGACCCGGCAAAGATCCGTGCCGTGCTGGAAGGGTAGAGCAGACCAATGCATGTTGTGTTCCGCGAAAGCCATGGGTTGGAGGAAACCGACACCCCCCAGGATCTGGGCCAAAGCCCGGCCGATCTGGTGGTGCTGTCCTTTTCCGATTCCGATCTCGGAGCTTTTGCGGCAGGCTTCCATCGGGCCAAGGCGGCCGGGTTCGCCCCTACATTGCGGCTCGCCAATCTGGTGGCGCTGAAGCATCCGCTCTCGGTTGATACCTATGCCGAACAAACGCTGGCCGGGGCCAAAGCGGTGCTGGTCAAGCTGATCGGCGGCGAAAGCTACTGGCCCTATGGTCTGGCGACATTGCGCGAGATGGCCGACACCACCGGCATGGCGCTGGCCGTGCTGCCCGCCGATGGCCGCCCCGATCCGCGATTGGATGAGATCTCGACCCTGCCGGTTTCAACCCTGCGCCGCCTGCAACATCTCTGCGACGCCGGCGGCGCGATTGCGGCCCATGCCGCGCTGGCCCAACTGGCGCTGGCGGCGGGGCTCTATTCGGGGCCGGTTCTGGGCGAAAAGACCGTGCCGGATTTCGGCTGGTATCACCCCGATACCGGCGTGCAGCGGGCCTTTGATTCCCCCGACAAACCGCTGGTTCTGGTAAGCTTTTACCGCTCCTACCTGACCGCCGCCGATACCGAGCCGGTCGAGGCCCTCATTCAGGCGCTCGAGGCGCGCGGCTTTGCCGCCATCGGCGTTTTTGCCTCCTCATTGAAAAACCCCGCCGCCGCCGCCTGGCTGCGGAGCGAGACCACCCGCCTTGCCCCGGCCGCCATCGTCAATGCCACCGCCTTTTCGGCGCAAGGCGCAGATGGCGCGCCATCGCCGCTGAACGCCACCGGTGCGCCGGTGTTTCAGGTCGCGCTATCCACCGCGCAGCGCAAGGATTGGCAAATCGCCGAGCGCGGGCTGTCGCCTGCCGATCTTGCCATGCATGTGGTGCTGCCCGAGGTCGATGGCCGCATTTTCGCCGGTGTCGCCAGCTTCAAACAGCCCGGCCGCCGCGATCCCGACCTGCAATATTGCCGCTTTGCCCACAGCGCCGATGCAGGCCGGATCGCTGCCGTGGCCGATCGGGTCGCGGCCTGGCACCGGCTGGCCAGTCTGCCCGCTGCGCAAAAACGGCTGGCTGTGGTGCTTTCGACCTATCCCGGGCGCGACTGGAACCTGGCCCATGCCGTGGGGCTGGATGCGCTGGCCTCCTGCAGCGGTCTGCTGCAGATGCTGGCCCAGGACGGGTATGATACCGGCACCATCCCCAATCTGGACCGCGCGTTGCAGGACACGAAACTCCGCTGGCCCATGGCCGAGTATAAGGCGGCACTGGCCCACCTGCCCGACACGCTGCGCGCTGACCTTATCGCCGCCTGGGGGCCGCCCGAAGCCGACGCCGCGGTGCAGAACGATGCCTTCCATTTCGCCGCCATCCGCAGCGGCAACGCCATTATCGCCCTGCAACCCGAACGCGGGCATCTGCAGACCCGCGATGATGAATACCATGACCTCGCCCGCACCCCGCGCCATGGCTATGTGGCGTTCTACCTCTGGCTTGCGGCGCAGGCCGATGCGCTGATCCATGTCGGCGCGCATGGCACGCTGGAATGGCTGCCGGGCAAATCGGTGGCGCTGTCGGACACTTGCTGGCCCGAGGCGCTGACCGGTTCCATGCCTGTCATCTACCCCTTTATCGTCAATGATCCCGGTGAGGCGGCGCAGGCCAAACGCCGCATCGGGGCCGTCACCATCGGCCATCTGCCGCCGCCCATGGCGCAGACCACTTTGCCGGAAAATATGGGCCGGCTCGAATATCTGCTGGATGAATATTCCACCGCCGACGGGCTTGACCCGGCGCGGCGCGACCGGCTGATTGCCGATATCAGGGATGAAGCCCGGGGCACCGGCGTCGAGGCCGATCTGGGCATCCCCGAAGGCGCATCACCGGCCGAGGCCATCACCCGCATCGACCGTTTCGTCTGCGACATCAAGGAAAGCCAATATGGCGACGGGCTGCATATCTT
>NZ_JBTUJH010000121.1:0-19547 GCF_058343375.1 Alterinioella sp. | reverse complement strand
GCCATAAGCGCTCACTCTCTTGCGCTTTGGATTCGGGTCCAAAGTTTGTGGGCTCGATTTGGCTGTACCCTTTGCGGGCGCGCCAGAGACCGGAGAGGTCCGGTCTCTCATGCGTGCCCCTACGCTTTTTTGCTGTATATTGCCGTGGGGTGGCCAGAGATCGGAACCCTCGATCTCCTGTGGCCGCCCAGTGGCTCCCCAGTGCCCATCCCTTGGGTCTAGGTACCATCCCACACAATCTGGAACCGAGTCGCGCTTTGCACCATGCTGTGAATGTGCTATACTGTAATCATAGTAGAAAAGTGTGTGCCAGTAAGACAGGGGCGTCTCCTCTGGAATGGGCCAGATGGGCCGAGAGGGGGCGCTTTACATTTGGCGCGGACGAACGGGACAGCGGTCAGGACATTCGGAGGGAAGGCGGTCAAGGGATACTATTATGCCAGCGACAGTCGTTATCGGCGCCCAATGGGGCGATGAAGGCAAGGGCAAGATCGTCGATTGGCTGTCGGAACGCGCCGATGTGATCGCGCGGTTTCAGGGCGGCCATAATGCCGGCCATACGCTGGTCATTGATGGCAAGGTCTACAAGCTGCACGCGCTGCCCTCGGGCGTGGTGCGCGGCGGCAAGCTCAGCGTGATCGGCAATGGCGTGGTGCTGGATCCGTGGCATCTGATGAAAGAGATCGAAACCGTGACCGCGCAAGGCGTCACCATCAGCCCCGAAACCCTGATGATCGCCGAAAACACCGCCCTGATCCTGCCGATTCATGGCGAACTGGACCGCGCCCGCGAAGAGGCCGCCAGCGCCGGCACCAAGATCGGCACCACCGGGCGCGGCATCGGCCCCGCCTATGAGGATAAAGTCGGTCGCCGGTCGGTGCGGGTGGCCGATCTGGCCGATGACGCGACGCTTGTGGCCCGGGTCGACCGCGCGCTTCAGCATCACAACCCGCTGCGCCGCGGGCTTGGCATCGCAGCCGTCGATCGCGACCGGCTGCTGGGCGATCTGCGCGCCATCGCGCCACAGGTTCTGGCCTATGCCGCGCCGGTGTGGAAGGTGATGAATGAAAAACGCCGGGCCGGCAAACGGATCCTGTTTGAGGGCGCGCAGGGCGCGTTGCTGGATATTGATTTCGGCACCTACCCCTTTGTCACCTCCTCCAATGTGATTGCCGGTCAGGCCGCCACCGGCACCGGCATCGGGCCGGGCGCGATTGATTTCGTCCTCGGCATCGTCAAGGCCTATACCACCCGCGTCGGCGAAGGCCCGTTCCCGACCGAGCTGGAGGATGCCGATGGCCAGCGTCTGGGCACCCGCGGCCATGAATTCGGCACCACCACCGGGCGCAAGCGTCGCTGCGGCTGGTTCGATGCCGTTCTGGTGCGCCAGACCTGCACCACCTCGGGCGTGAACGGCATCGCATTGACCAAGCTCGACGTGCTGGACGGGTTCGAGACCTTGCGCATCTGCACCGGCTACGACCTCGATGGAAAGCATCTCGACTATCTGCCCACCGCCGCCGACCAACAGGCCCGCTGCGTGCCGATCTATGAGGAAATGCCGGGCTGGTCCGAATCCACCGAAGGCGCGCGCAGTTGGAACGACCTGCCCGCAAACGCCATCAAATATGTGCGCCGGGTCGAGGAGCTGATCCAATGCCCGGTTGCCATGCTGTCGACCAGCCCGGAACGCGAAGACACCATATTGGTGACCGACCCCTTCGCCGACTGATCGCCGCATCAAACCGGCAAACCTGAATGAAAGGGGCCGACATGGCGCTCTCCTACAAATCCCGCCGCCGCTGGTCGCTGGTGATCCTGCTGCTGGGCCTGCCCGCCTATATCGCGGCGGCCTGGTTCCTGCTCAGCCTGTTCGAGGTCACATCGCTTTTTGTCGAGGTGCTGATCTATCTCGGGCTTGGCGTGCTCTGGGCGATCCCGTGCAAATCCATCTTCATGGGCATCGGTCAGGCCGATCCTGACGCGGCCTCTGAAAACGACCAAACCCCGGAGGCCTGAGGCCCCGGGATTTGCGTCGGTCACAATATGTTCGGCTTATGGCACCTCTCGGAAAACCAGCCACGCTTAACGCTGCCTGAAATCAAGGATTTCAACGCGGTTCAAGCGATGCACCCTGTCTCAAGCTTTCCGGGAACTGCTTTAGCGGCGGTAATATTCCGAGCGTCGGGTCAGGCGAAATTCACCCCGGCGGATTTTCTCGATCTGGCCATCATTCAAAATGAGACCAAAGGCGCGCAGGGCATCCTCGCGCGATATGGTGGTGTCGCTGCCTTGCTGGATCAGGCTCACCACATTTGATCGGGAAAAGACGCTGCGGCCCAGGTGATGGGTGCAATATCCTGCGGCGGCCTCGGCCAGATCGATCAGTTCGGTGGCCCCGCGGTCGCGTGCATAGGCGGCAAAGCCATCGGTCGGTTGCGGCTCGACGGCGATTTCGGGCACCTCCATGACAGTTGCGCTGGCCTGATCAGGTTCCAGACGCAGCGGTGCGATATCGTTGGCGTTATCGGGATCCATATCCTCGGCCTGGTTCGGATCCCGCGCAATGGCCAGGTTGCTCTTCACCACACGGCGCGGGCGCACGATGGTCGCCCTGGGCGCGTTGCGTGTCGGGCCGCTGCCCGAGGTCGCATCGACGCGCTGTTCAGAGACAAGAACCAGCGGTGCCGGGCGCGTGTCCTGGCTGGCGGGGCGGTCGAGGCGGCGCTGGCCGTCCTTTTGCACCCGGCGCGGGCGCATGACGCGGGCCAGATCTTCGCGATATGCCACGGTCTCGTCTTTCGGCTCGCTCGATTCGCCAAGCTGATCTTCGGCAGCACGTGCGGCGACAGCGGCCTTGAGATGCTCGATATTGGCGCGGCGGCGGCTGGTCTCATCGGTCGAGAGGCGGCTGTCAGTGGCCTCAAACAGGCGGCGGACATCCTGCTCGCCGGTATTGGCCTCATTCTCCAGCGTCTGGCGGCGCTCTTCACGCGCAACCCGGCGGGCGGCACGGTCGGCTTCGATGGCGGCCAGCTCGCGCTGCAATTCAGCCTCATCCTCAGGGTCCAGATCGGTCGGTGCGGGGTCGGGCGCGGCCTGCGGTGCCTGTGTGGCAGCGGTCTTTGCGGATTTGCCACGGATCACCCAGACCCGCGGCGCGGCGGGGTCAGGCGCGGGGTCTGGCGCTGCATTTTCAGCGCTGGCCTCGGGGCCGTCCCCGATCTCTGATGCGGCAGTTTCAGTTGCGGCCACCGGCGTCTCATCGGTGCTGGCGGCGGCCAGCGCCGCGATCAGCGCGGCGGGTGTGGTGCTTGCATCTGAGGCCGGGGTTTCAGTCTCGGGACCAGCCGCCGGTCCATTTGAAAAAGGGTCGGCGACATCCTCGTCCTCGCTGTAACCGGCGCTGTTGCCTTGCGCTTCTTCCATCGCGACCACACGGCGAATGCGGGCCAGTTTCGCGGCCACTGAATCGGGGTCGGGATAGGTGTCGGCAGCCTCGGGTGCCGCATCCTGCACGATGTCCTGCACGGAGTCGGTGGCAGTGTCGGCATCTGCGTCGGTTTCGGCATCTGCCTCGGCTTTTGCGGCCTCGGTGGCACCGTCATCTGCATCAGCGCTGAGATCAGCGGCCAGATCCGCCCCCTCCTTGATGGTCTCTTCAAGCGTGTCGTCATCGGGAAAACCGGCCATTGCCTGCATCACGGCAGAGAGAGTATCGGCCCCTTCCTCAACTGCTTCATCGGCTGCTTCATCGGCTGCGGCCGTCATGTCTTCCTGTGCGTCATCAGCATCAGCAAGCACAACGGAAGCGGCTGCGGTCACGGCTGCCAGAGCCACGACAGTCGTGGCACCGGTGATGATCGTATCGTCATGTTCCGCTTCGGGCGCTACGACCTCCTCTGCAACCTCCTCTACGGCCTGCACGTCATCCCCGGCTTCGGGCGCTGCAACCTCCTCGGCGGCCTGCACGTCATCCCCGGCTGCGGGCGCTGCGACTTCCTCTACGGCCTGTGCGTCATCCCCGGCTGCGGGCACCGCGTCCTGCTCGGTGGCCTGCGCGGCCGCATCTTCGTCCAAAGCAGCAGCGTCCCGGGCGGCCACATCATCAACCGGGGCACCATCATCCTCTGGCGCGGCAAGGGCATCGGCTGCCTCCGTCACGTCACCGGCATCAAGCGGAGCGTCATCGCCGGCCCCATCATAAACATCGTCGGTCTGGCGCAGGATCAACCCGGTATCGGACATATGGGCATCGACACGGGCCTGGGTGGCCTGTTCGGTGATCCGGTGCAGCATTTCGGCATCGGGCGTCGGCGGTTCGGCCCCGAAGAACCGGTCACCGGCGGCCAGATCGCGGAAATATTCCGCAATCGCCTTCATCGCCGAAAACGGATCATTGAACCCTTCAAGGGTGCAGGAAAATGTCCCGTAGGAGACCGTCAAAATCTTGTTGTTATCACTCATGGTCTGTATCTCTGCTCCTCCGGAGTGGCCCCGGAATTTACCATCTTGAGAAATCTTCTGACAAATTTATTCCATTCAATCCCGACACCAATTGGGCCATTGTTAGATTTCTGACCGGAAAAAAGGCGAGAATTTGCCAGTCTCATTGTCGAATATCCAATCTGACACTTTGGTGACACTATTAGGCGGGGGTGAGCTTAGCGCCGGCGATCTTGCCGAATCTTTAAGCATAGCCCCGAAACTTGTGGCCGCGGATGGCGGCGCGGATATGGCTCTGGCCCTCGGTCACCGGCCCTGCGCGGTTATCGGCGATCTCGATTCGCTCTCGGATCGCGCCCGCGCTGAATTGCCTGGCGATACTCTTATACATGTGCCCGAGCAGGAGAGCACGGATTTTCACAAAGCGCTGGCGCGGATTTCGGCGCCGGGGGTTCTGGCGCTGGGCATGACCGGCGGGCGCAGCGATCATGAACTGGCCGCCTGGCACGTTCTGCTGGCACAACCTGCCCCGCGCTGCATTGTCGTGGCGGCGCAAGATATCGTGTTTCTGTGCCCCGGCGATCTGCGCCTGGATCTGCCTGTCGGCACAAGGGTGTCGCTGTTTCCGATGGCCCCGGTTTCGGGCCGCTCAGAGGGGCTGGAATGGCCGATTGACGGGGTGTCTTTTGCGCCGGGCGCGCGCATCGGCACCTCAAACCGGACAAACGCGGCACAACTGCATCTGGTGATGGGGGCCGCCGCCATGCTGGTAATCCTGCCCAAGGCGCATCTCGGGGCGGTTTGCGCGGCGCTGTTTTGATCGCGCTTTTTTCCTCGCCACCACCTCGTGGCTTGTGTAAACCCGCAGGCATCCGCAGCAAGGTGCCTCAGACATGACCGCAAAGCTTTCCCCCATCGACAAGGCCAAATTCGTGGCCGCGAAACGCGCGGTCGACTATGTCGAGGATGGCATGCGCATCGGTCTTGGCACCGGCTCTACCGCCGCCTGGATGGTGCGCTGCCTGGGCGAGTTGATCCGCGATGAAGGGATCAAGGTCACCGGCGTCGCGACCTCGACCCGCACCGCCGATCTGGCGCGCCAGGTGGGCGTGCCGATCTCGACGCTCGATGAGGTCAAATGGCTGGATCTGACCATTGACGGGGCCGATGAATATGACCAGCAGCTGAACCTGATCAAAGGCGGCGGCGGGGCCTTGCTGCATGAAAAGATCGTGGCAACCGCCTCCGACCAGATGATCGTGATTGCCGATATCACCAAGCAGGTCGAAACCCTCGGGGCCTTTCCGCTGCCGATCGAGGTCATCCCGTTTGGCTGGCAGACCACCAAGGCGCTGGTCGAGGAAATGCTGGGAAATCTGGATGTCCTGGGCAATACCGCATCGCTCAGGCTGAACCATGAAAAACCGTTCCGCACCGATGAGGGCAATTTCATCCTCGATCTGCATCTGCGCCATATCCCGAACCCGCAACAGCTCAGCCTGGTGCTCAATCAGGTGCCGGGCGTGGTGGAAAACGGCCTGTTCCTCGATATTTGCGATGTCGTGGTGATCGGCAATGGTGACGGCACCGTGGAAGTGCGCGACATCAATAACGGCACCATCGAACATGAGCGGATCGACATCATTGACACTGACAACCTGTTTCTCGATATCGCCGATTGACCCCGGCCAGCGTGCCTTGCACGCACAGGGGCCAGCGTGCCTTGCGCGCACAGGAGGGGCCGGCATGCCTTGCCCGCACAAAGGCCTGTGCGCCGCTGCGGGCTGGCCAGGGCGGTCAGGCCCATGCCATAGCGGCAACAGATAAAACAGCGCGGGATTTGAACGATATGAGCAGATTTGACTATGATCTCTTCGTGATCGGCGGCGGCTCGGGCGGGGTGCGCGCGGCCCGGATCGCGGCGGAACATGGTGCCAAGGTCGCTTTGGCGGAAGAATACCGCATGGGCGGCACTTGCGTCATTCGCGGCTGTGTGCCGAAAAAGCTGATGGTCTATGCCTCGGGCTATGCCGGGCATCTGCGCGACGCCGCCGCCTATGGCTGGGATGTGCAGGTCGGCGCGTTTGACTGGGGCGCGTTCCGGGGCCGGCTGGATACCGAACTTGACCGGCTTGAGGCGGCCTATCGGGCCAATCTGGACCGGTCCGGAGTCGCCGTGTTCGACAGCCGTGCCACCATCGCCGATCCCCATGGCGTCGCATTGGCGGACGGCACCCGGATAACCGCCAAACATATTCTGGTGGCCACCGGCGGCTGGCCCATGGTGCCGGAATTTCCGGGCTCCGATCTGGCGATGACTTCAAACGAGGTGTTCAAGCTTGAGGCGCAGCCCGAGAGCATCCTGATCGTCGGCGGCGGCTATATCGCCTGCGAATTCGCCGGTATCTTCAACGGGCTCGGCACCAAAGTGACGCAGTTCTATCGCGGCGCGCAGGTGTTGCGCGGCTTTGATGATGAGGCGCGCGGCCATGTCGCGGACGCCATGCAGGCGCGCGGCATCGAACTGCATCTGGGCTGCAACGTGATGGAAATGCGCGGCGTTGACGGCGCCATCCGGGTCAAGGCCAGCAATGGCAGCGACGGGGTCTATTCCAAAGTGCTTTTTGCCACCGGGCGGATGCCAAATACGGCCGGTCTGGGGCTGGCAGAGGTCGGCGTGACGCTGAAACGCAGCGGCGCAATCGAGGTCGATGCCTACAGCCAGACCAACATCGCCTCGATCTATGCGGTGGGCGATGTCACCGACCGGGTCAACCTGACGCCGGTGGCGATCCGCGAAGGCCATGCCTTTGCCGATACCGTGTTTGGCGGCACCCCGCGCGCCGCCGATCATGACCTGATCCCGTCGGCCGTTTTCACCCAGCCCGAACTGGGCACCGTGGGGTTGAGCGAGGAGGACGCCCGCGATGCCGGCCCGATCGAGATCTATGCCGCGGCGTTCCGTCCCATGCAGTCGATGTTTGCCGGCCATCAGGAACGGGTGCTGATGAAAATGATCGTCTGCGCCGATACGCGCAAGGTGCTTGGGGTGCATCTGGTGGGCGATCATGCCGGCGAATTGATCCAACTGGTGGGCATCGCCGTCAAGATGGGGGCCACGAAAGAGGACTTTGATCGCACGGTTGCGGTTCACCCCACCATGTCCGAGGAACTGGTTATTATGAAAACACCTGTGCGCACGGCTTGATTTCCGGGCCATTTGCGCACAGGTAGCAATGGAAGTCGGCGCACCTACCGGGGCGCGGCATGAAAAACAGAGGGATATTGGCTGGTATGGCAGGTAATTCTGGCGGACCTTGGGGCGGCGGTGGCGGCTCTGATGGCGGAGACAATCGAGGCGGTGATGATCGGAATCATGATCGCGGGCCGCATGGCCCCGGGCCGGGGCAGCAGATCCCCGAGATTGATGAACTGGTGCGCAAAGGCAAGGAACAGCTCCGTGTCTTGATGGGCGGGCAGGGCGGCAATCGCGGCAATGGGTCCGGCGGCGGCGAAGTGCCACAGATCGGGCGCGGCGGCATCGCGCTTGCGGTGCTGGCGGTGGTCGGCCTCTGGCTCTATGCCTCGGTCTATTCGGTGCAGCCCGAAGAACAATCGGTTGAACTGTTCCTGGGCGAGTTTTCCTCGGTCAACGGACCGGGCCTGAATTTCGCGCCCTGGCCGCTGGTCACCGCCGAAGTGCTGGCCGTTACCACCAACCGCACCGAATCGATCGGCACCAACCGGTCCGGCGCTTCGGGGACCGGGCTGATGCTGACGACGGATGCAAATATCGTCGATATCGACTTTGAAGTCGTCTGGAACATCTCCAACCCGCGGCTTTACCTGTTCAACCTGCGCGACCCCGAGGCCACGGTGCGCGCCGTCTCCGAGGCCGCCATGCGCGAGATCATCGCCGCCTCGCAACTGGCCCCGATCCTGAACCGCGACCGGGCCCTGATCGCCGATACGGTCGAGGACCTGATCCAGACGACGCTGGACAGCTATGAGAGCGGCATCAATATCGTCCGTCTCAACCTTGACCGCGCCGATCCGCCCAATGAGGTGATCGACGCCTTCCGCGACGTGCAGGCCGCCGAACAGCAACGCGACCAGCTGCAACGCCAGGCCGATGCCTATGCCAACCGGGTTCTGGCCGGTGCGCGCGGTGAAGCCGCCCAGGTGCTGGAAGAGGCCGAAGGGTATCGCGCCCGCGTCGTCAACGAGGCCACGGGTGAGGCCAGCCGCTTCCTCGCGGTTCTCGATCAGTATCTTCTGGCCCCCGAAGTGACCCGCCGCAGGCTTTACCTCGAGACCATGGAACGGGTGCTTGGCGGGATGGATACGATGATCCTGGATACCGGTGACGGCGGCGCAGGCGGCGTCGTGCCTTACCTGCCGCTCAATGAATTGCTTAGCCGGAGGAATAACTGATGCGTAAGTTGACAATTTTCATCATCGGCCTCGTTGTCGCTCTCGTGCTGTTGCTCAGCTCTGTCTTCGTGGTCGATGAACGCGAACGCGCGCTGGTCCTGCAATTCGGTCAGATCCGTCAGGTGATCGAGGAACCGGGCCTCAATTTCAAGATCCCGTTCATTCAGGAAGTGGTCTATTACGACGACCGCATCCTGTCGATCGACACCGCCGCCATCGAGGTCACGCCGTCCGATGACCGGCGTCTGGTGGTCGATGCATTCGCCCGCTATCGCATCGTCGATGCCGAACAGTTCCGCCTTGCGGTGGGTGTCGGTGGCATGCGTGCGGCTGAGGGCCTGCTGGAGGATATCCTGAACCCGCAGATCCGCGCCGTTCTGGGGTCCGACGGGGTCACCTCCGATACCATCTTGTCCTCCGAACGCGCCGGGCTGATGGATCGGATCACCGAACAGGCCCGCCTGCGGGCGCTGCCGCTGGGCCTCGATGTGCTGGATGTGCGTCTGAAACAGACCGAATTGCCACGCCAGAACCTGGCCGCCACCTTTGCCCGGATGCGGGCCGAACGTGAACGCGAGGCGACCGATGAACGGGCGCGCGGTGAAGAAGCCGCGCAGCGGGTCCGGGCGCTGGCCGACCGGACGGTGGTGGAACTGGTCTCGGATGCCAACCGCGAAGCCGATATCGCGCGCGGTGAAGCCGATGCCGAACGCAACCGGATCTTTGCCGAAGCCTTCAACAGGGATCGCGATTTCTTCCAGTTCTACCGCTCGATGGCGGCCTATGAGGTGGCATTCGGGGGGGCCAATTCGTCGATGGTGCTGTCGCCCGACAGCGAGTTCTTCGAGTTCTTCGCCGATCCCATGGGCAATGCCGGGCGTGCGGCAGCGGCGGCAGCGGCGGCGGAGTAGACCCGATGTTCCAGACGATCCTCTGGGGGCTCGGACTGGTGCTTGTGATCGAGGGGCTGGCCTATGCGCTGGCCCCTTCTTTCATGAAGGACCTGATGGCGCGGATGATGCATGAACCGGTCGAAACCCTGCGCATCGCAGGCTTCGGCGCGCTGGTCATCGGCACGTTTCTGGTGATCCTGAGCCAGATCTTCGGGGGCTGAGACGAAAATATCCGGGCCTTTCAGGTCTGGCCGGTATGGCAGGGCAGGGCCGCGCCGTCAGAGCCACCGCCGCGCCCGGTGCTGCGATTGAGGCACCGATCCTTGCCCGGTTTCCGCGCCAGGGCTGCCCGGTTTCCGCGCGGGCTGCGTTTGCTGGGTCATCATGGCCTGTCACAGGCCTGAAACGGGCGACATCACGCCCATGTGACCCAGGTTTCAAGCCAATTGGTTGATTGACAGCGCGCGCGGCCAAATATCAATTGAACCAAAGAGCAGGGACACCCTGACCCGCTTTGACAGGAGAATGAAAGAGTGACCATCCAGAAATCACCCATCCGGGCCGTTGCTGCGGTCAGGCCCGCTGCCCGCGCCGAACAGGCATATACCGCAACCACGCTATTGCTCATCATCGCCATGGCGATGGCCGCATTGCTGACCACCGCGCTGCCTTCGCGGGCCCAGATCACCGGGCCGAGCAGCTTTGCCGATCTGGTCGATCAGGTTGGCGACTCGGTGGTGAATATCACCACCACCAGCCTTGTGGCATCGGCCGTCGGGCCACGCCCGCAAGTGCCGCCAGGCTCGCCACTTGAAGATTTCTTCAATGATTTCATGGACCGTCAGGGTGACGGTCCGGGTCAGCGGCAGCCGCGCCGCGCCAATGCGCTGGGCTCGGGATTCGTGATTTCCGAGGATGGCTATATCGTCACCAACAATCACGTCATTGTCGGGGCCGATGAGATCATGATCGAATTTCGCTCCGGGCTTGAACTGCCCGCGACCGTGATCGGCACCGATGAAAACACCGATCTGGCGCTTCTGAAAGTGGACCCCGAAGACCCGCTGCCCTTCGTATCCTTCGGCGATAGCGACATGATGCGCGTCGGCGATTGGGTGATGGCCGTGGGCAACCCGCTCGGTCAGGGCTTTTCGGTCTCGGCCGGCATCGTTTCGGCCCGCGAACGGGCGCTTTCGGGGGCCTATGATGATTTCATCCAGACCGACGCCGCGATCAACCGGGGCAATTCGGGCGGGCCGCTGTTCAACATGGACGGCGAAGTCGTCGGCGTGAACACGGCCATTCTCAGCCCCAATGGCGGCTCGATCGGGATCGGCTTTTCGATGGCGTCAAATGTCGTCAACCGGGTGATCATGCAACTGGAGGAGTTCGGCGAGACCCGGCGCGGCTGGCTTGGCGTGCGCATTCAGGACGTGACCCCCGATATTGCCGAGGGCCTTGGGCTTGAAGCGACCGCCGGTGCGCTGATCACCGATGTGCCCGCCGGCCCGGCGCTGGATGCCGGCATGGAAGTCGGCGATGTCATCATCAGCTTTGACGGCATCCCGGTCGAGGATACCCGCGAGCTTGTGCAGATCGTCGGACAATCTCCGGTCGGTGAAACGGTGCGTGTGGTGGTGCTGCGCGATGGGGCAACCCAGACCCTTCTGGTGACGCTTGGACGTCGTGAAACCGAAGAAAGCGTCGCATTCCCGCCCCCCGGCGAAGACGCGCCCGAGCCGCAGGATACCGAGTTCCTGGGCCTGACGCTGATACCGCTGACCGACGAATTGCGCGCTGAAAATGGCGTCCAGGACGTTGAGGGCGGCTTGTTCATCAGCGCGGTCGATCCGGCCAGTGAGGCGGCAGCACGTGGCCTGATGCCCGGCGACGTGATCACCGAAGTGGGCCAGGAGCCGGTCGCCGATATGGCCGGTTTCCTCGCCCGTGTGGCCGAGGCCGAGGAAGCCGGGCAGAAAAGCCTGCTGCTGCTGATCCGGCGCGCCGGCAACCCGCGTTTCGTGGCGCTGCCGATTGGCGATGACGGATAGGAACAAGGCCGGGGCGCGCGCAAGTTTCGCGCCCCGACCCTGCAAGACGCCCGGTCTGTTGGTTCAGGCCGGGCGTCTTGCGGTTTGCCGATGCAGTGGGCCGCCGGGGCGCTGTCGAGCGTGACCCTCCGGCCGCATCAAGGGTCGTTCCGGCCTTGGGGATCTCATCGCATGGGTTTCGCGCCATCAGTGCAGAAGCTCAGCCTTCCGCCGCCTCACCGCGCACT
Organism: Alterinioella sp.; assembly: GCF_058343375.1. Lineage (NCBI taxonomy): Bacteria > Pseudomonadati > Pseudomonadota > Alphaproteobacteria > Rhodobacterales > Paracoccaceae > Alterinioella > Alterinioella sp. The sequence goes on along the minus strand of NZ_JBTUJH010000121.1, from coordinate 7,496 downwards.
GCGGCGGCCTCGGGATCCCATACCGCAAGCCCCAACAGCCGCGCGGCCGCCAGCGACAGCACGCCGGAATTCAATCCCTGCGGGCGTTGGTAGTCCCGGATGGCGCGCCGGGTGCGCAGATCCATCACGCCATTGGCAGGCCCGCGATACATGCCACGAACCGCCAGCGCGCGTTGCACGGCGGCGATGAATTCGGGGCTGGTCTGGGCCTCGCAGGGGGTTTCGAACCACAGATCATTGCGCGCCTGAACAATGCGCTGGCTGGTCTCGGTGCGAAAGATTGCCGGTGTGCGCATTTCACCATCATCCCCCAGTTCGGGGGGCCGCACGATGATCTGCTCGGTCACCGTCTCGATCACGGCGGGCGTCACATCGCGTGCGTAACAGGCATCGGCGCGGGCATTTTCGGGGCCTTGCCCGCGCGTCACGATGGTGCCGTCACGCTCCAGCAGCCGCGCCACCTCGGGCGAGGTCAGGGGCGCACATGCGGCAAGAACACCCACACCAAAGCCAAGAAGGGGAAGGAATCTCATATCGGGCCTGTATCCGGTTGCTGCCGCCGTTTTTCGGGGCTTGTCTGCTGGCGCGCAGTCTAGCGGGTTTCGCGCCCCTGCGGAAGCCGCTGCCGCGCAGATCACCCGCCGGGTGTGGCGGGCGCGTCAGGGGGGCCATCCAGCAACCGGTCCAGCATCGGCGAAATATCCTCGACCTCCTCGGCAATCACATGCGCCACGCCATGATCGCGCTGCACCCGGCCGGTGACCCGCAACAGACGCCCCGCCACCACCGCGCGGCGGAACCGTTGCTGGACCTTGCGCCAGATGATGACATTGCAGATCCCGGTTTCATCCTCCAGCGTGATGAAAACCACCCCCTTGGCGGTGCCGGGCCGTTGCCGCACCAGCACCAGCCCCGCCACCGTGATACGGGCATTTTGCGGCGGCAGATCCAGCAGGCCATGCGGCAGGCATAGCGGCGGGCGCGGCCAGGTGGGGGGGGACAGATCAGGCTCCATGCGAACAAACATAGAACATTTGATCCCTGTCGCAAAGCGGCAAGCTGCAGGCAAAAAAAGGCGCGTTTTCAGGCTGGCAAACCGGGCCCCGGATCGCTACCTAAACTGAAACCCGAAGTTAAGGACCGGCGGATCATGGCGAAAATCACCTATATCGAGTTTGGCGGCAAAGAGCATGTCGTCGATGTTCCCAACGGGCTGACCGTGATGGAAGGCGCGCGCGACAATAATATCCCCGGCATCGAGGCCGATTGCGGCGGGGCCTGTGCCTGTTCAACCTGCCATGTCCATGTCGACGCGGCCTGGGTTGCCAAGCTGCCCGCCATCGACGCGATGGAAGAGGACATGCTGGAATTCGCCTATGAGCCGGATGCAACTTCGCGCCTGACCTGCCAGTTGAAAATCACCGACGCGCTGGATGGTCTGGTGGTGCGGATGCCCGAAAAACAGATCTGATGCCGCGCGCGGGCGCGATAGTGATGGCCATGGCGATGGCGGCCCTGTTTGCAGGCCGCGCCCAGGCCTGTATCGCACCGGCGCATTCGCTGACCGCGATGCCGCAAACCGTGGTGGTCGAAGAATTTGACGGCGCCCGGGCCGGGATCTGGGGCGCGTGGTTCGACGGGCCGACCGAACGCTATGGCCACGCCGTTCTGGGCGACGGGATCGAGGCCGGCATCCTGTCCGCCTATTCCGCGTTCTCCAGCAATCTGTGCCAGACGGTTTCGGTGGTTCTGGACGACGACCACGTGTTCGAGGATGTCGCCCCGCGCCTGGCCGATCTCGATGGCGACGGGGTCAATGAAATCATCGTGGTGCGCAGCCATCGCCAGCTTGGCGCGCAATTGGCAATCTACGGCGATGCCCGCGATGGCACCACCCTGCGCCTGATTGCCAGCACGCCCTATATCGGCCAGGCAAACCGTTGGCTGGCCCCGATCGGCGCGGCCGATCTGGATGGCGATGGCATGATCGAGATTGCCTATATCGACCGCCCGCATCTGGCCCGGACCCTGCGCATCTGGCGCTTTGTGCCGGACGGGCAGGGCGGCGGCGATCTGGAGGAATTGGCATCACAGGACGGTCTGACCAATCACCGGATCGGCGAGGATTTCATCTCCAGCGGCATCCGCGATTGCGGGCAAGGCCCCGAAATGATCACGGCAACCACCGACTGGTCCCGGCTGATCGCCTCGCGCTTTGACGGCCAACAGATCACCACCCGCGACCTCGGCCCCTTCAGCGCGGCGGCGCTGCAAGCGGCGCTGGCCTGCGGCTAGCCGCACGGGGCGGTTAAACAGAAGTTAAAAAGTGACACCTGCGTCATAAAAAAGTGACACTCGCGTCACGGATCGGCGCGCAGAGCGCGCCGACACCGCTATTTGCCCAGCGCCCGCCAGCCAATATCCGAGCGGTAAAACCCCTCCGGCCAGTCCACCTTGGCCACCAGATCATAGGCCCGGGATTGCGCCTCGGACAGGCTCTCGCCGCGCGCCGTCAGGCCCAGAACCCGGCCGCCATTGGCCAGATATTGCCCCTCTGCGCGCAGCGTTCCGGCGTGAAAACACATCTCATGGCTGGTCTCGGGCATATCCTCCAAGCCTTTGATAACGCTTCCTTTTGAATAACTTCCCGGATATCCCTCCGCCGCCATCACCACGCACATCGCATGATCATCGGCCCAGTTCACCGCCATTTCCGCCAACCGCCCCTGGGCGCAGGCCAGCATCAGATCGAATGCCTGCGCGCCCAGGCGCAGCATCAGGCACTGGCATTCGGGATCGCCAAAGCGCACATTATATTCAATCAGGCGTGGCGCGCCGTCCTTGATCATCAATCCGGCAAACAGCACACCCGAAAACGGCACCCCCCGACGGGCCATTTCGGCCATCGTCGGTTTGATGATTTCATCCATTGTTTTCAATATGATAGCATCTGTCATCACCGGGGCCGGCGAATAGGCCCCCATGCCGCCGGTATTCGGCCCGGCATCGCCATCAAAGGCGCGCTTGTGGTCCTGCGCGGTGCCGATCGGCAGCACCGTCTCGCCGTCGCAAAGCACGAAAAAACTGGCCTCTTCGCCGTCCAGAAACTCCTCGATCACCACCGCCGCCCCGGCCGCGCCGAACGCGCCCGCGAACATGTCGTCAATGGCAGCCAGCGCCGTGGCCTCATCCATCGCCACGATCACGCCCTTTCCCGCCGCCAGCCCATCGGCCTTGACCACGATGGGCGCGCCCCGGGCCCGGATATAGGCCCGGGCCGGCGCGGCTTCGGTAAAGCGCGCATAGGCGGCCGTGGGGGCATTGGCGGCGTCGCAGATCTCTTTGGTGAAGCTTTTCGACGCCTCAAGTTCGGACGCGGCCTGAGACGGTCCAAAGCAGAGGATCCCCGCCGCGCGCAGCGCATCCGAGACGCCCGCCGCCAGCGGGGCCTCGGGGCCAATGATAACGAAATCAATGGCTTGCTCGGCAGCGAAGGCCACCACGGCCCCGGCATCCGCCGGGTCCAGATCGGCACAATGCGCAATCTGCGCGATGCCGCCATTGCCCGGGGCCACGATCAGCTTGTCGCATTTCGGGTTTTGCAATGTCGCCCAGGCCAGCGCATGTTCGCGCCCGCCACTGCCCAGAATGAGGATATTCATATCGACCACCGCCTGTTTGGTTTGGCCAAGGCCAATAGCGAATGGGGGGGGCGGGCACAAGGCAAGGCGACGGTGCCTGTGCCGGATCCGGCGCTTGGCTCTGGAACCTCTGGGCGGTCGCCGCTAGGGTCAGGGCCATGAATGATTTGCTGGATGATGACGGGCCGGAAACCGGCCCCGAAGATGGCCCCGGAAATGCGCCGGAATTTTCGGTTTCCGAGATTTCAGGGGCAGTGAAGAAAACCGTCGAAGGCGCGTTTTCCCGGGTCCGGGTGCGCGGCGAGATCGGGCGGCTGTCGCGGCCGCGCTCGGGCCATATCTATCTCGACCTCAAGGATGACCGCGCGGTGCTGGCCGGCGTGATCTGGAAAGGCGTCGCGGGGCGTCTGGCGACGCAGCCCGAGGAAGGCATGGAGGTGATTGCCACCGGGCGGCTGACCACCTTTCCCGGCCAGTCGAAATATCAGATGGTGATCGAGGATCTGCGCCCGGCCGGTGTCGGCGCGCTGATGGCGATGCTGGAAAAACGCAAGGCGGCATTGGCGGCAGAGGGGCTTTTTGCCGAGGATCGCAAGGCCAAACTGCCCTGGCTGCCCGAAGTTATCGGCGTCGTCACCTCGCCTTCGGGCGCGGTGATCCGTGATATCCTGCACCGGCTGCGCGACCGGTTCCCGCGCAAGGTGCTGATCTGGCCGGTGGCGGTGCAGGGCGCGAAATGCGCGCCCGAGGTGGCGGCGGCGATCCGGGGCTTCAATGCGCTGCCCCAGGGCGGGCGCATCCCCCGGCCCGATCTTCTGATCGTGGCGCGCGGTGGCGGATCGCTGGAGGATCTTTGGGGCTTCAACGAAGAGGTGGTGGTGCGTGCGGCGGCCGAAAGTGCCATTCCGCTGATCTCGGCGGTGGGCCATGAAACCGACACGACGCTGATTGATTTCGCCTCGGACAAGCGGGCACCGACACCGACGGCGGCGGCGGAAATGGCGGTGCCGGTGCGCATGGAACTGCTGGCCTGGGTCGAGACCGCAGGCGGGCGTCTGTCGCGCGCGGTGACATCGGGGCTGCGGGCCGGGCGCCAGCGGATGGGCGATCTGTCACGCGGGTTGCCGCGGTTGGAGGCTGTGCTGGAGGGCCCGCGCCAGCGGCTCGATGCGGCATCGGACCGGTTGGCCCCGAGCCTGCGGGCTTCGACGCAAACCCGCAGGATACAGTTGGAGCGCCTGAGCGCGCGATTGCGACCGGGGCTGGACCGGGCCGTTGCGGGCAAGCGCGCGATGCTTGGGCAGGCGGCGGCGCGGCTGTCGCCGCAGCGCCTTGGCACCCATGTGGCGCGGGGCCGGGCCGATCTGGATCGCCTGGTGGCGCGATTGCGACCCGAGCGCCAGACCGAGCGGCTGCAGGCCGGGCGTGATCGGCTGCAAACCGGCGTGGCGCGGTTTCGGTCAGTTGCGGTGGCGCGGTTGCAGCAGCGTCGCGAGCGATTATCGGCGCTGGAACGGTTGCGCCAGACGCTTGGCTTCCGCGAGACGCTGCGGCGCGGCTATGCGATGGTGCGCGCCGGGCCGGATGTGGTGACGGGCAAGGCGCAGGCCGCGCGCGCGGGCCGGTTGGAGATCGAATTTGGCGATGGCAAGCTTGATGTTGTGCCCGATGGCGGCGGGGCGAAGCCGCGGGCCAGGCCAGGCCCCGGGCGTGGATCCGAACAGGGCTCGTTGTTTTGAGGGCGGGTTTCGCTGGCCTGACGGCCATCGACCCGGCGGGCGGACGGCCTCGGGCCCCCTGAGGCGGGAGCCCTCGGCCATCCGCATTGCCATGGGGTTGTGGCGGGGGGCGGTGGCATTTGGCAGGGCGAGGGCAGTGATTTGGCCGGGTTCGGCGCTTTTCCTTGTGGTCAGACCGATGCCGGGCGGGCATTGCTTTGGATATTTGAGGCGCAAAGAAGGCGGGCTTGAGCGCCTTGTGATGCGGGCCGGGATTGGCGATGGCGTGAGGAAGGGTGGCCCGGGGCCGGTTCAGGGCGCGCGGGCCATTTCGCGGGCGGCGCGTTTATCCATCACCTTGCGCCATCTGCGCGGCATTGTGGCGAGAGCCGCCATCACCGGCAGCGACCAGGGCAGAAGCGGTGCATCCGGGGGGATGTCCAGCAGGTCATAGGGCCGGTCTGGATGCATGTGGTGATCGGAATGGCTGGGGGCGTTGACCATCAGGAACGAGGTGAAGCCGCGCGGCGCGTTCCAGCTGTGTTGCGGGCCGACGGGTTCGAGCCGGCCATCGGGTAAAATGCGGCGGCTGAGGCCGTAATGCTGGATATAATCCGACAGCAATATCTGGGTCTGTGCCAGGGCGGCGAGGCCCGCAAAGCCGATCAGCCCGGCCCCGCCGCCGATCAGCGCAGCCAGGATAAGGGCCAGGGCCGCGCCGCTGATATAGATCACATAGGGTGAGAGGCTGCCGGGTTTATGGCGGCGGTTTTCCTGCGTATATCCGGCGCGAAACGACCCGATCCAGGCGCGCGGCAGGAAGGCCCAGAAGCTTTCACCCGGGCGCGGCGTGTTGGGGTCATCTTTGGTGCCGACAAAGGCGTGATGGACCAGACGGTGGGCCGAGACATGGTGGCCAAAGAGCATCGAGATATAGACGATTGCGCCAAGCCTGCGCAGGGCACGCGGGCGGCGGTGGATCAGCTCATGCGCATTGGGATGGCTGATCTGCCCCATGAAGGAGGCCGCGGCGAAGAAAAGCGTCAGGTTCTCGCCCCAGTTGCGCGATGGATCGGCAAAGGCAAGTGCGGCCAGCGGCAACAGTGCCAGATGGCCTAGCGCCAGAATGACCGACAGCGCCTCGGCCGCCAGCCCGTGATCCCGGCCTCTGGGAGGCGGGGCCATCAGGTGATCGAGCCCGGCCGCCAGCAGCGTCAGCCAGATCAGCGCCGCGCCCGCCCACCAGCCGCCAAACACCGCCCCCAGGATCAGGGCGGCAAGCGGGGTCAGGGTGGCCACATAATAGCGTGTGATCTGCATCGGGCTTGGTCCTTCATTTGCGGGCCGGGCGGGGCGCGCGCTGTCTATATGCGTTTTGGGGCAAAACGATGTCGGTTTTGGTGGGCGCGCCGCCTTCGGGCAGGATACAAGGAGAAAAATCTTTGCAAAAGGTGACCTGATGGCGCTGGATCAGAACAAGGGTGTGTGGAAATCGGGCCGTGGCAAAGGGCGCGCCACGCCGAAGGGGCGTCAGGTTGATGATGTGGCGCTTGGCGAGGTTCAGGCGCTGCTTGGCGCGCGCCCGCGTCGGCGTGATTTGTTGATCGAGCATCTGCATCTCATTCAGGACGCGCAGGGCCATCTGTCTGCCGCGCATCTGCGGGCCCTGGCCGAGGAGATGCGGATGTCGATGGCCGAGATCTATGAGGTGGCCAGCTTTTACGCCCATTTCGATGTGGTCAAGGAAGGCGAGGTGCCGCCGCCTGCGCTGACCATCCGGGTGTGCGATTCGCTGTCTTGTGAACTGGCGGGCGCAAAGGCTCTGCAAGCGGCGCTGCAGGATGGTTTGAACCCGGCTGAGGTCCGGGTTCTGCGCGCGCCTTGCATGGGGCGCTGTGACAGCGCGCCGGTGCTGGAACTGGGCCATCACCATATTGATCACGCCACGCCGCAAAAGGTGCAGGCGGCCATTGCGGCGGGGCATATCCACGCCGATATCCCTGATTATCAGGGGCTTGCGGCTTATCAGGCCGAGGGCGGCTATGCCACGCTGAGGCAGTTGCGGGCGACCGGAAACTGGCAGGATGTGCAGGAGAGCATGCTGGCTTCGGGGCTGCGCGGGCTTGGCGGGGCGGGC
>NZ_JBTUJH010000120.1:0-4942 GCF_058343375.1 Alterinioella sp. | reverse complement strand
GGTTGGTCGAGGCAAATTTTCCACCGCTTGCCCGCTCCCAGGTCCAGACGGTGGGGGGCTGGTAAATATCGCTCATGGTCTCAAAATCCTGTCACTTTGGTCAAGGGCATGGATAAGGCATCTGCACGATTGGGCAATGCGTAGCCAGCCCTGCGCAGATGCACCAAGGGCCGGTCCTTTTGGAACCGGCCCCTTCAGCCAAGCGCCAGGTCGCAGCGCCCGCAGACGCCGGCATGGGCATGTGTCCCGACATCGGGCAGGATCTTCCAGCAACGTTGGCATTTCTTCCCGTCGGCGGTTTCAAACACCACGCCCACGCCCTCGATCTCGGGCAGGCGGAAGGCCTCGCCGGGCAAGGGATCACCGGTCAGGCTGACACCCGATGTGATGGCGATATCGGCGAAATCGACGCTGCGCAGCGCAGCCAGCATATCCGCGTCACGGATATGGACCACCGGGGCCGCCTCCAGCGAGGCCCCGATCACCTTGTCGCGGCGCTGGATCTCCAACGCAGCTGTCACCACCCGCCGGGCGCGGCGGATCTGTGCCCATTTCGCGGCCAGAACCTCGTCACGCCATTCGCCGGGCGTGTCAGGAAAATCAATCAGATGGACCGAGCTTTCCTCGCCGGGGAAGCGTTCCAGCCAGACCTCTTCCATGGTGAATACCAGCACCGGGGCCAGCCATGTGGTCAGCCGGTGGAACACCAGATCCAGCACCGTGCGCGCCGCGCGGCGATTCAACGTGTCGCCATCGCAATAGAGCGCATCCTTGCGAATGTCGAAATAGAAGGCGCTGAGATCGCTGGTGGCAAAGGTAAAGACCGCCTGAAACACCCCCTGGAAATCAAACCCGGCATAGCCGTCGCGCACGATGTGATCCAGCTCCGCCAGCCGGTGCAGCACCCACCGCTCCAGTTCCGGCATCTGCTCTGCCTCGACCCGGTCGGCCTCGCTGAAATCGGCCAATGACCCCAACAGGAAGCGCATCGTGTTGCGCAACCGGCGATAGCTGTCGGCGGTGCCTTTCAGAATCTCGGGCCCGATGCGCTGATCATTGGTGTAATCGGCCTGCGCCACCCAAAGGCGCAGGATATCAGCGCCATATTGCTGGATGATCTTTTCCGGCACGATGGTATTGCCAAGCGATTTGGACATCTTCATGCCCTTCGCATCCAGCGTGAAGCCATGCGTCACCACATTGCGATAGGGCGCGCGGCCCTTGGTGCCGCAGGCCTGCAACAGCGAGGAATGGAACCAGCCGCGATGCTGGTCGGTGCCTTCCATATAGACATCGGCGATGCCGTCCTTGGTGCCGTCAGGGCGGTCGCGCAACACAAAGGCATGGGTTGATCCGCTATCGAACCACACATCGAGAATATCAAAAACCTGATCATAGGCGTCAGGGTCCACGATGCCGCCCAAAAACCGATCCTTGGCGCCGTCCATATACCAGCAATCGGCCCCCTCGGCCTCGAACGCGGCCACAATGCGGGCATTCACCGCCGCATCGCGCAGCAGGAAATCATCATCCGTCGGCAGCGTGCCTTTTTTGGTGAAGCAAGTCAGCGGCACACCCCAGGCGCGTTGGCGGCTCAGCACCCAATCGGGCCGCGCCTCGATCATCGCATAAAGCCGGTTGCGGCCGGTCGGCGGTGTCCATTTGACCAGTTCATCGATTGAGGTCAGGGCACGCTCGCGGATCGTTTTGCCATAGGTGTCTTGCCCATCGCCCACGGCCTTATCAACAGCGGCAAACCATTGCGGCGTGTTGCGATAGATGATCGGGGCCTTGGAGCGCCAGCTATGTGGATAGCTGTGTTTGATCTTGCCGCGCGCCAGCAACCCGCCGACCTCGATCAGCTTGTCGATCACGGCCTTGTTGGCGTCGCCCTCGCCGCCCTTGCGGTTCAGGATATATTTGCCGCCGAAAAACGGCAGATCGGGCCGGAACGAGCCGTCATCCATCACGTTATAGGTGATGACCTGTTGCAGCATATTGAGGTCACGATAAAGTTCGTATTCCTCCATCCCGTGGCTTGGCGCGCAATGCACGAACCCGGTGCCTTCTTCATCCGAGACAAAATCAGCGGCGCGGAAATCGCGCAGGTCATCCCATTCGCCGCCCGAGCCTTCGGCACCGGCGAGCGGGTGCGCCAGTTTGATTTTGGCCAGTTCATCCGCCGTTAGATCACGCACACGCCGATACATGCTATCATCAAGGCGCGCGCGCGACAGAACGTCGGCGGCTTGAGTGTCGGCCAGAATGTAACGGTCCCCGATGCGGGCCCAACATTCTTCGGGCCGGCCGGTGATTTCGTAGAGGCCATAAGAAATTCCCGCGCCATAGACCACCGCCTTGTTTGACGGGATGGTCCAGGGCGTCGTTGTCCAGATGACAACCTGCGCATCGTCCAAAGTGGCGTCGCCGGTTCCCACAACCCGAAACTTCACCCAGACCGTGAAGCTTTCCTTGTCGTGATATTCCACCTCGGCCTCGGCCAGCGCGGTCTGCTCGATCGGCGACCACATCACCGGCTTGGAGCCTTGATACAAAGTCCCGTTCATCAGGAATTTCTGGAACTCCTCGGCAATCACCGCCTCGGCGTGATAGGCCATGGTCAGATAGGGATCATCCCAATTGCCGGTGATACCCATCCGCTTGAACTCATCACGCTGGATATCAACCCAACCTTCGGCAAACTTGCGGCATTCCTGACGGAAATCGACGACATCCACATCGTCCTTATTCTTGCCCTTCTTGCGGTATTGTTCCTCGATCTTCCATTCGATCGGCAGCCCGTGGCAATCCCAGCCCGGCACGTATCGCGCGTCATAGCCCATCATCTGATGGCTGCGCACGATCATGTCCTTGATGGTCTTGTTCAGCGCGTGACCGATATGCAGATGGCCGTTGGCATAGGGCGGGCCGTCATGCAGGACAAAGGGTTCGCGCCCCTTCTTTTCCCGCAACATATTGTAGATATTCAGATTTTCCCAACGTGCCAACCATTCTGGTTCGCGTTTGGGCAGGCCCGCGCGCATCGGAAAATCGGTTTTCGGAAGGTTCAGCGTGGATTTGTAGTCGAGCGGCTGCTCAGGCGTGTCGGCGCACATGGGATGCGGTCCTGTCTTGAACGGAATGGGCGATGTGTATCAGGGGCGGTGCGATGGCTCAAACACCTTGTCCCGGCGGCTCAGATCTGGCAGAGCGCCGGGCAAGTAATTCGCGTGAATATGCGCAGGCGGGCCTTGGTCATGGCCCGCGTTATAGGCCCGCGCCCGCAGGCATTCAAGACGCCCCGATCAAAGCCCGGCGCAGGCCCCGCCCACCATGCCAAGCCCACGCCCGATATGCAGCACGCCAAGCGCCAGCCCAAGCGCAGCAATGCCCATATTGAGGCCGCGCGTGTCGCCCAGGCTGCGCGCCGTCACAAGCCCGCCAGCGCCTGCAAGAATGGCCAGCGCCCCAAAGGCCAGCGCCCCATAATCCATATAGGAGCACGACAGGACACCATTGATGCTGGAGGTGTTCGTGCTGGTGAAACTCAATGCAAATCCCAGGATCACAAAGATGATCGCCGCTTTGGATTGTCCTGTCAGGCTGCTCCAACTCATAAGATTTCCTTTCAAAAAAGTCTTGGAACAAGGTGGCAACACTCATCGCTAACGGGCGGATCTGTCAAGGTTTTTGCCGAACTTGCCGCATGCTAGGGCCTGGAAAATGCGCTAACCTGCTGCGATGAAATTGCAAATCGGAATTGCCGGGGCCGGGATCGGTGGCTTGGCCGCGGCGGAGTTTCTGGCGAGCGATGGCCATGACGTCACCGTTTTCGACCAGTTCGCCCGGCCGGAGCCGGTCGGCTCGGGGCTGGTGATCCAACCGGTGGGCATGGCGGTGCTGGATGCGCTCGGTGCCGGGCGGATGGCACGTGATCTGGGCCAGAGCGTGGGCCGGATGACCGGGCTGGAGGTCAATTCAGGCCGCCGCGTTCTGGATGTATCCTATGGCGCGAGTGAGGACCGCAAGGGGCTTGGCATCCACCGCGCGGCGCTGTTTCATACCCTCCATCAGGCCGCATTGGCCGCCGGGGTCGACATCACGCCAGACCACAGGGCCACCGGGCGCGACGGGCAGTATCTGCTGTTCGGCAAGCGCCGCGAGGGGCCGTTTGACCTGATTGTCGATGCCTGCGGGGCGGGCTCGGCCCTGTCGCCACTGCGCAGCCGCCCGCTGCCCTATGGCGCGGTTTGGGCAACCGTGCCCTGGCCCGAGGAGAGCCGCCTGGCCGCCGATCAACTCAGCCAGCGCTACCGCCGCGCCGACCGGATGGTGGGCGTGCTGCCGGTGGGGGCAATGCCCGGTTCGCCGGGTCAACGCCTGGCGGCGATCTTTTATTCGCTGCCGGTTGCCGATCATGCAGCGTGGCGGGCGCGCGATTTTGAGGCATGGCGGCAGGAGGTGAGCGCGCTCTGGCCCGATTTCGCGCCCTATCTGGGCTGGATCACCGATCACGACGCCTTCACCTTTGCCAGCTACAGCCATGGCAGCCTGGCCGCGCCCTGGGGCGATGGCATCGCCCATATCGGGGACGCCGCGCATCGCGCCAGCCCGCAACTGGGGCAAGGGGCCAATATGGCTTTGCTGGATGCCCGCGCCTTGCAACTTGCGCTGCGCCAGGCGCGCGGCGAAGAAGCCCTGCGGCTTTATGCAGGCGCCCGGCGCTGGCATGTGCGCGCCTATCAGGGCATGAGCGCGGCCTTCACCCCGCAATATCAATCCGACAGCCGCATTCTGCCGCTGATCCGCGATCATGCGCTGGCCCCGCTGGCCCGGATCTGGCCGGTCAACCGCATTCTGACGCGGCTGGTCTGTGGCGATATCCTGCCGCCGATGCCCGCCCTTACACCGCGACGCGACTGACGCTGCGTTCGCGCAGGAT
>NZ_JBTUJH010000119.1:0-21371 GCF_058343375.1 Alterinioella sp. | reverse complement strand
GCCGCCGCGATCGAGGCCGTGGCGCTGGCCGGTGACACCCGTATCATCGACGCCTCGACCGCGCATCGCGTGGCGGATGGCTGGACCTATGGCATGCCCGAATTGCCGGGCCAACGCACCGCCATCGCAACGGCCAGCCATGTCGCCAATGTCGGCTGTTACGCCACCGGATCCATCGCGCTGATCCGGCCCTTGCGCGATGCTGGTATTCTGGCGGCAGACCACGCCGCCACGCTGACCGGCATTTCCGGCTATAGCGGCGGCGGCAAGGCGTTGATCGCTGAATATGAGGCCGGCACCGCACCGGCGCATTTCCTTTATGCCATGGATCAAGGCCACAAACATGTGCCCGAGATCATGCGCCATGGCCGCCTCGACCGCCAACCCGCCTTTCAGCCCGCCGTCGGCAATTTCGCGCAAGGCATGGTGGTGCAACTGCACCTGCATCGCAACGCCTTGACGGGTGACTGCAACAAACCCGCCCTGACCGCAGCGCTTGCCGATTTCTACGCCGATGCCCGGTTTGTCGAAATCACCCCCGCCCCCGACCGGATCGACCCGCAGGCGGTCAATGGCAGCAATGACATGCGGATCTCGGTGCATGGCGATGATGCGGCCGGCATCTGGACGCTGACCGCCACGCTCGACAATCTGGGCAAGGGGGCGTCGGGCACGGCGGTGCAGAACCTCAACCTGATGATCGGCGCGGCTGAGGATGCCGGGCTCTGATCTGCGCCGTTCGTCCCAAATTTGAACCAAACCCGGCGCATTTGGCCGGTGCTGCGGAAACCCCCTCTTAACCCGCAGCCGCGATGCTGATCCACGGGGTAGCAGGAGCAAATTGGGGGCAGCTTGATGCAGCTGATACAGGACGTCATGGAACCGGCCACGGAACTGGCACCGGTCCGTCATCTCAGCAGTGCCGAAAAGGCCGCCGTCATCGTGCGGCTGCTGGTATCTGAGGGCGCGGTGCCGCGTCTGACCGGCCTCAGCCTGCGACAACAGGAACGGCTGGTCGAACGCATGGCAAATCTGGCCCATGTCGATCGCCCGACGCTGGCCGCCGTGGCGCAGGAATTTGCCCAGACCCTCGATAATGTCGGGCTGATCTTTCCGCGCGATATGTCCGGTGCGCTCGACCTGATGGAACCCCATCTCTCTGACGACGCCCGCGCCCGCCTGCGCGACCGGGCCGAGGCCGAAGGCCCGCCCGATCCCTGGCGCAAGCTGGCCGCGATGGAGCCTGCTCAACTGGCCCCCCTCGTGGCCCGCGAAAGCGCCGAGATCTGCGCCATCATGCTGGCCAAGCTGCCGGTGTCGAAGGCCGCCGCGCTGTTGGCCGACCTGCCCGCCGACCGGGCCCATATCGTGGCGCATGCGGTTTCGGTCACCAATGCGGTTGACCCGGCCACCATCGCGCGCGTCGGTGATCAGCTTCTGACGGATCTCAACGCCCAACCCGCGCCCGCCTTTGGCGGCAATCCCGCCGATCGGGTCGGTGCCATCCTGAACGCCGCCACCGCCGATACGCGCGACCGGGTGCTCGAAGGGCTCGACAGCCGCGACGCCGGTTTCGCGGGCGACGTCCGGCGCGCGATTTTCACTTTCGAGCACATCCCGAAACGGCTGGAAAGCAAGGACGTGCCCAAGGCGATGCGCGGCGTCGATCCCGAAACCACCACGCTGGCATTGGCCGCAGGCATGCAGGCGGCCCCGGTGGCCGTGGAATTTCTGTTGGAAAACATGTCCAAACGCATGGCCGAACAATTGCGCGAGGAGGCCGAGGCGCGTGGCACTGTGCGCGGCCCCGAAGGCGAGGCCGCGATGGCAGAAGTCGTCGCCGCGATCCGCGCTCTGGAGGAAGCAGGCACGATCCGGTTGATTGCGCCCGAAGAAGACTGATTTGCCGCGCCACCGGGCTATTGGGTCAAACCCCCGCTTCGCGGCCCGCGTCAGGCCACATCCCTGACCGACAGCGCCCGGCGACCATGGGCCCAGGCCCGCGCGGCCCGCCCGAAAGCCGCAAATAGAGGCCGCGAGACCGGATCTTCAGCCGCGCGATATTCCGGGTGCCACTGAACCGACAGCGTGAACCCCGGCGCATCGGCGATATAGATTGCCTCGGGCGTGCCATCCTCGGCCATGCCATCAATCACCACCCGTGCACCGGGGCGTTTGATCCCCTGCCCGTGCAGCGTGTTGGTCATCACCTCGCGCGCGCCCATCAGCCGGTGAAACACGCCGCCATCGCTGAACCTTACCACATGGCGCAGGGCGAATTTCTCCTCCAGCGTGCCATCGGGCGGCATCCGGTGGTTCATCCGCCCCGGAAGATCGCGGATCTCGGGGTAAAGCGAGCCGCCCATCGCCACATTGACCTCCTGAAAGCCACGACAAACCCCCAAAAACGGCTGGCCGCGTTCGACACAGGCGCGCACCAGCGGCAGGCTGACCGCATCGCGGCACCGGTCAAAATCGCCATGCGCGTCGGTTTCATCCTCGCCATATTCCTCAGGGTGCACATTGGGCCGCCCGCCGGTGAACAGGAACCCGTCAAAGGTTTCCAGCAATTCATCGGTATTGGCATAGCGCGGATCGGCGGGGATCACCAAAGGCAGACCGCCCGACACTTCGGCAATCGCATCCGAGTTCATCTTGCCGCCGGCATGGGTCGGATATTGATCATTCAGAAGGTAGTGATTGCCGATAATGCCGATCAGGGGGCGCGTGGTCATGAAATCCTCAGCAAGCGGCGGCGATTTTTCA
Organism: Alterinioella sp.; assembly: GCF_058343375.1. Lineage (NCBI taxonomy): Bacteria > Pseudomonadati > Pseudomonadota > Alphaproteobacteria > Rhodobacterales > Paracoccaceae > Alterinioella > Alterinioella sp. Next base: position 18,605 of record NZ_JBTUJH010000119.1, on the reverse strand, counting down.
AACTATATCGCCCGCACGCGCGCCTGCATAGCCAACACAGATGCACATGGGCCTCTGCGCCAGTGAAATGCTCGGATCATGCCACGCCGGTGAACCCCGCCGCCGCAATGCCGGCCAAGGCGGCATTCGCATCATTATCCGAAGTATCGCCGGTCACGCCGACCGCGCCCAACACGACACCCGAGCCATCCTTGACCAGCACACCGCCCGGCACCGGGACAACCTTGCCGCCAAAGGCCCCGTTCACGGCCGCCATGAAATAGGCCTGATCCTCGGCCCGCGCCATTTGCGCCGATCCCGGCATGCCCAACATGACAGCGCCATAGGCCTTGCCGCGGGCGATCTCGAACCGCCCCGGGCTGGCCCCATCCTCGCGTTCAAAGGCCAGCAGATGGCCACCCGCATCCAGAACCACCACGCTGAGTGGCTTGAGCCCCAGATCGCGCCCCCTGGCGCGCGCACCCGCCACCATTATTCGCGCCGCCTCCAGCGTGATCATTTCCTTCACCTCCCATTAAGGTTAACGGCCCGCCCGCCCCGGGCACCGGGGCAACACCCATCCTGCCCGTCAAAATACCAGCGCCACACCCAATGTCACAAGCCGACCCGGCATTGAAACAGTATCAACAAAGACTCTTTAGCTTCTTCTTTGTCCAAATACTCAAATCCCACCCGCTGAAACACCCGCAACGTCAGAGCGAAGCCTTCCGCTCCAACCGCCGACGGTGCAAGATCGGTTCGGTATATCCCGACGGCTGCACCCGGCCCTGAAACACCAGATCGCAGGCCGCCTGAAAGGCAATCCCGTCAAACCCCGGGGCCATCGGCAGATAGGCCGGATCGCCCGCGTTCTGAGCATCGACCACCGCCGCCATCTTTTGCATCGCGGCCATCACGCTTGCCTCATCGACAATGCCGTGATGCAGCCAATTGGCGATATGCTGCGCCGAGATCCGGCAGGTCGCACGGTCCTCCATCAGGCCGGTATTGTTGATATCGGGCACTTTGGAACAGCCCACCCCCTGATCGATCCAGCGCACCACATAGCCCAGAATGCCCTGGGCGTTGTTTTCCACCTCGGCGATGATCTGATCGGCGCTCCAGGCCTGATATTCGGCCAGCGGAATGTCCAGAATATGCTCGACAAAGGCGCGCTTGCCGCCCGCCGCGATCTGATTCTGGCGCGCAAACACATCGACCCGGTGGTAATGCAGCGCATGCAGAATGGCCGCCGTGGGGCTGGGCACCCAGGCGCAATTGGCCCCGGCGCGGGGGTGTTCGATCTTGACCTCCAGCATCGCGGCCATCTGGTCGGGAATGGCCCACATGCCCTTGCCGATCTGGGCCCGCCCCTGCAGCCCGCATTCCAGCCCGACATCGACATTCTGCGCCTCATAGGCCGCGATCCAGGTCTTGCGCTTGATGAAATCCTTGCGGCTGAAGGGCCCGGCCTCCATGCTGGTATGGATCTCATCGCCGGTGCGATCGAGAAACCCGGTATTGATGAAGGCCACGCGGGATTTCGCGGCGCGGATAGATTCCTTGAGGTTCACGGAGGTGCGCCGTTCCTCATCCATGATGCCCAGTTTGACGCTGTGGCGCGGCAGGCCCAGAACATCCTCGACCCGGTCAAAAATCTCATCGGCAAAGGCAACCTCTTCAGGCCCGTGCATCTTGGGCTTGACCACATAGACCGAGCCATGCACCGAATTGCCGCCCTCGCGCTTCAAATCGTGCATGGCAATCAGCGTGGTCACCATCGCATCCATCAGCCCTTCGAACACTTCCGCCCCGTCGCGGTCTAATATGGCCGGGTTGGTCATCAGATGGCCGACATTGCGGATCCACATCAGCGCCCGGCCCTTCAGCACCACGGGCGCACCATCGGGGCCAATATAGCTGCGATCCGTGGCCAGCGCGCGGGTAAAGCTCTTGCCGCCCTTCTCCACGGCCTCCGTCAGGTCACCCTGCATCAGGCCCAACCAGTTGGAATAGCATACCACCTTGTCGGCGGCATCAACGGCGGCGACGCTATCCTCGCAATCCATGATCGCCGATATCGCGGCTTCAACGCGGATATCGGCCATATTGGCCTGATCATAGCGGCCGATGCGGTGATTGCCGTCAAAGACCAGTTCCATATGCAGCCCGTGATTGACCAGAACGATTGCATCGGGGCAATGCGGCGCGCCGGTGAAGCCGACAAATTTCTCCGGGTTTTTCAGTGGCTTGCCATCCATGATCAGCGCGCCATCGACGATCTCATAGCGCCGGATATCGGCATGGCTGGCCCCGATGATGGGGAAATGCGTATCCAGGATCACACGGGCATAGGCCACGACGCGCGCGCCCCGGCCCTGCTCATAGCCCGGCGCATCGGGCAGAGATCCCATCGCATCGGTGCCATAAAGCGCGTCATACAGGCTGCCCCATCTTGCATTGGCCGCATTCAGCGCATAGCGCGCATTCATGATCGGCACCACCAGTTGCGGGCCGGCAACCCTGGCAATCTCGGGATCGACATTGGCGGTGTCGATCTGAAAATCCGGCCCTTCGGGCAGCAGATATCCGATCTCCTCCAGAAACGCCTTATAGGCGGCGCGGTCATGCGGGGCGTCGCGATGGGCGATGTGCCAGGCGTCGATCTTGCCCTGAAGGGCCTCGCGCCTGTCCAGCAGGGCACGGTTCCTTGGCCCCAGATCATGCAGAATGGCCGAAAATCCGGCCCAGAAATCGGCCGGGGACACGCCGGTGCCCGGAAGCGCGCGCGTCTCGATGAATTCCGCCAGTTCGCTGGCCACCTGAAGCCCGTTTTTCTCAATCCGCGTAACCATCTATCCGCTCTCCGTCTGTCCCGTTTGCCTTGCGCATGCCGTTGCATACCGCGCTTTGCGCCGGGGTAGTCGAAAACGATCCGATAGGCAACAAAGGCACCGTGGTTGCATCAATCGCGGCCCCCGTGGCGGGCCTCCATCTGGCGATAGAAATCCTGCAATCTTCGGCCGCGCTCAGACTTGAACGGCGCGCCTTCCGCCACGCCAGTGATCCGGTCCAGCCGGAACATGCGAAAATCATCGCGCAGCTCGCACCAGCCCACCACCGTCCAGACCGAACCCCAGAACCACAGGCCAAGCGGGCGGATGACCCGGCGCGTCGCGGCCCCGTTCTGATCGCAATAGTCCAGCCTCAGGCGCAGTGAGGCATCGGTTGCCACCTCCAGCCGGTCGATCATGGCGCGCAGATCATCGGTCATGCGCGGCCCGATGGCATGGATCGGCTCCCGGCCCGCGCGCGCGCGTTCCGCCTCGGGCAGGACCGCGCTGATCTTGACCAGCGCTTCTTCCGCGCCGCGTGCCATATCGGCCCCGCCAAAGGCGCGGATCAGCCGGGCACCGGCCACCAGGGCGACAATCTCATCGCGGGTAAACATCAGCGGCGGCAGATCATAGCCTGCCGCCATCACATACCCCACACCAGCCTCACCGTCGATCGGCACGCCGGTCGACTGAAGATCGGCAATGTCGCGGTAAATGGTGCGGGTGCTGACCTCCAGCCGGTCGGCCAGCATGTCTGCTGTCACCAACCGCCCGCCCCGTAAATGCTGCACGATCTGGAACAGGCGGTCGGCGCGGCGCATGGTTCAGGCGCTCTCGAACAGGCCGATGGAATTGCCATCGGGGTCGGTGGCGTAGAAAAAGCGCCCCGGCGGGATCGCAATGGCGGGTGAAATCACGGCACCCCCTGCGGCGGTGACCCGCTCCATCATTTGCTCAATGGTGCCTTCTGCGGACAAATGCACCGTGGGGCCGGTGCCGTCGCCGGCCGGTTTGCCCTTGTAAAGATGGCCCGCCACGGCGGTTTCGGGATCGGCCGGTTTGAATGTCGCGGTCACATCGGGGCCCATCTGTTCCTTGACGATGGTGGCGCCGGTGATGGCGCTGTAAAACGCGATGCCTTTATCCAGATCCGAGACCGGCAGTTCAAACCAGACGATGCTGTTGGTGGGGGTATGTGCCATGGGGCGATCCTTTCGGGGTCAGAGTATCAATGACCCCCGCTGTGCCACACCCCTGCTGACAGCATTGTGTCAGCAGGATCGAGGCCGCGACCGGAATGCGGTCGGTCGGCCCAAATCCCGAAAATCTATGCATCATCCCCGCGCAGGGTCTCGGCAGTCACGCATGTGTTCCCCAATGCTACTAAACCATCCGGGCAGGTCTCCTGCGGGAGACGTGCATCTTCTGGTGGGGCCACATCTTCCTGCGGCGGCAACCGAGGCGATTCCTCCTGCGGAGGCAGGCGCGGCCAGGATGGCGGCCAGGAGGGCGGCCAGGACGGTGGCCAGGATGGTGCGGAAGACGGAGAGGATGAGGTTGAGGATGGGGATGTGTACGAAGGCGGCCCGTCGGGCACCACATAGGGCGGCGCATTCTCTGGTGCAATCCAGGTCAGACATTGGTTTTCAATCGCAGCGCCATTGACGAATTCCCCGGTCTCGCAGCCGATGATGCCACCAAATTTGTTGAATATGGGCTCGCCTGAAATGGGCTGGGGCGTTGGCACCGCCTGTGCGCAAGCCGCCAGAATCGCGACGACCCCGAGTGCTGGATATTGCTGAAGTTTCATTTGTCCGTCCCCCTGGTTATCGGGGCCGGTGCCTGACCGGCTCCTAACAGACAGAATGCCACCCAACCCATAAGCAAGCAATGGCGGTTACTGATTTTGTCCCGCAGAATCCCGGATTGGGGATTGCAGGTCACGCATGCTCCAGTAATGTCCATCGGCTTGATGCCTGAAGGACTCCTGCCATGCCCGAATCCACACCAAGGACGATTCACCTGGCCGATTACACCGCCCCCAACTGGTGGGTTGAAAAGGTGGAGCTGGAATTTGACCTGCACCCCACGGCCACCCGCGTCCGGTCAAGGATTCGCTTTGCCCGCAACCCCGATGCGGCGTCTGGCGATCTGCATCTTGACGGCGAAAACCTGTCTTTGATCGCTATAAACGTGGACGGCAGGGATCTGACGGATAATGAATTTCAGCAATCCGACACTGGACTGATCGTGCCCGCAGAACATTTGCCTGATCGGGTTTTCACCTGGCAGGCAGAGGTTGAGATCAACCCGCAAGCCAACACCGCCCTTGAGGGGCTTTACATGTCAAAGGGCATGTTCTGCACCCAATGCGAGGCCGAAGGGTTTCGCAAGATCACCTATTACCCCGACCGGCCTGATGTGATGGCCCCGTTCAGCGTGCGGATCAATTCCGACCTGCCGGTGCTGCTGTCAAACGGCAACCCGGTCGCGCGTCAGGGCGGAGGTGCCCAATGGCATGACCCCTGGCCGAAACCGGCCTATCTCTTTGCGCTTGTCGCGGGCGATCTGCAGGCCCACCGCGATCAATTTACCACCCGGTCGGGGCGCGACGTGGCGCTCAATATCTGGGTCCGGCCCGGCGATGAGGATAAATGCGCCTTTGCCATGGGCGCACTGAAACGGGCGATGACATGGGATGAAGATGTCTATGGCCGCGAATATGATCTCGATGTGTTCAATATCGTCGCGGTCGATGATTTCAACATGGGCGCGATGGAAAACAAGGGGCTGAATATTTTCAATTCCGCCGCCGTTCTGGCCAGCCCCGAAACCTCGACCGATGATAATTTCGCCCGTATCGAAGCGATTATCGCGCATGAGTATTTTCACAACTGGACCGGCAACCGCATCACCTGCCGCGACTGGTTTCAGCTTTGCCTCAAGGAAGGGCTGACCGTGTTCCGCGACCAGCAGTTTTCCGGCGATATGCGCGGCGCGGCGGTGCAGCGGATCGAGGATGTGCTGGCGCTGCGCGCGCGCCAGTTCCGTGAAGATGCCGGGCCGCTGGCCCATCCCGTCCGACCGGAAAGCTTTGTCGAGATCAACAATTTCTACACCGCGACCGTTTACGAAAAAGGGGCCGAGATCATCGGTATGCTGAAGCGGCTGGTGGGTGAGGCGGGCTATGCCAAAGCGCTCGATCTCTATTTCACCCGCCATGATGGCAAGGCCGCAACCATCGAAGATTGGCTGCAGGTGTTCGAGGATGCCTGCGGCCGCGATCTGAGCCAGTTCAAGCGCTGGTATACCCAGGCCGGGACACCGCGTGTTCGTGTCAGGGATGACTTCAGGGACGGCACATACAGCATTGACTTTGAACAGGTATTACCACCGACACCGGGCCAGGATGACAAGCAGCCGCAAGTCATTCCGATGGCGATGGGCCTGCTGGCACCTGACGGGTCCGAAGTGCTGCCGACGCAAATTCTGGAACTGACCGAGGCGCGGCAATCCTTCCGTTTTGACGGGCTGGCAGAGCGCCCGGTGCCCTCGCTGCTGCGCGGGTTTTCGGCCCCCGTAATCCTTGAGCACGCGCCCGATTTCGCCGATCGCGCGCATCTGCTGGCCCATGACACCGACCCGTTTGCGCGCTGGGAGGCCGGGCGCAGCCTGACCCGTGAGGCGGTGATGGCCCGGCTCACCGATGGCGCGCCACCAGCCGCGGCCTATCTTGCGGCGCTTGGGGCCGCTGCCGCGAATGATGATCTGGATCCGGCGTTTCGGGCCCTGGTCCTGTCGCTGCCAAGCCCCGATGACATCGCGCAGGCCTGCGTCGATGCCAGTATTGTGCCCGACCCCACCGCCATTCACGCGAGCCTGAAATCGGTCGGGCACGCCATCGGCACCGATCTGCAAGATCTGTTTGAAACGCTCTATGCGCAGATGGAAACCTCTGCCGATTATCGCCCCGATGCCGATCAGGCCGGCCCGCGCGCCTTGCGCAATATCGCCCTGAAACGGCTGACGCCGCTGGATCAAGGGCAGCGCGCCCGGGCGCAATATGATGCCGCGCGAAACATGACCGATCAACTGGCCGCGTTCATCTGCCTGTTGGATCACGGCGACGCCGAGATTGCCGCGCGCTTCCATGAAGATTGGCATCATGACCGGTTGGTGATGGATAAATGGTTCATGCTGCAAGTGGCCCATGCAGAGCCGAAAGACGCTGTGAAGCGCGCGAACAGGCTTACAGAACACCCTGATTTCGATATGAAGAACCCCAATCGATTTCGCGCCGTGATGGGCGGGCTGACGGGTGGCAATCCGGCCGGGTTCCATGACCCGTCCGGGGCGGGCTATGCGTTTCTGGCCGATTGGCTGCTGCGCCTCGACAAGGTAAACCCGCAAACTGCCGCGCGCCTGTCCACCGCCTTCGAGACCTGGGCGCGCTATGATGCGGACCGCCAGGCGCTGATGCTGGCGCAGCTCAGCCGGATCGCAGGCAGCGACGCGATCAGCCGCGATCTGGCGGAAATGACCGCCCGGATGCTGGCCGCAAATCCGAAAGGCACGTGATGAAACAACTAATTTCCTCCGGCTCGGTGTTCGAGCAAAAATACGGCCATTCGCGCGCGGTTCGGGTTGGCGACACCATCCATGTCTCGGGAACCACCGGCTATGATTATGCCACCGGCACCCTGCCCGCCGATGCCGCCGATCAGACCCGCCAGATTTTCCGCAATATCGAGGCCGCTCTGGCCCAGGCCGGGGCGTCGCTGTCCGATCTGGTGCAGCTTGTGACCTATTTCACCGATGCCGGCGATTGGGATGCGATCGGCGCCGTGCTGGGGGCCGAGTTGCGAGGCATCCACCCGGCCAATTCGGCTGTGCAGGTCCGGCTGATCGACCCCGCGATGAAGGTCGAGATCTCGGCCATCGCGCTCCGCTCACGCTGATCGCCCGCGAACCGACGAATCCTCAGGCATTCGCCACCGCGCAGGCCCGTGCCTGACACATAATCGGCCAAAACCGGCGGCAGGTTTGGCCCATGTCTGCTATTTTCCAATACCGCGTCCTGGGGCGCATGCAATGGGCCTGGCCGGGCCTGGCCGCCGGCCTGATCATGCTGGCACTGGCTACGCAATCGGCTGCACCCTTCTGGGTCTGGGCATTGCTGTTGCCCTGCCTGGGGATCTGCCTGATGCAGGTTGCCTTTCGGCCAATCTATGGCATCCGCATGTCGCCCGCCCTGCTGGAGGTGTTCGACGGCTTTCGCGAGGAGGCGCTGCCGCTGGCGCAGATCGCATATCTCAGGATCAATGGGCGCGAGGCGCGCATCGTGCTGCATAACGGGGCCGAATTGGCGCTGCCGCCGCGCGCCCTGCCCAATCCACTGGCCTTGATCGGTGAAATGACGGCGCGCGGCATTCCGGTGCGCCAGATCTAACCGGCCGCGGGCGCTGCGCAATAGTCTTGCGCGCTGACCCAGTCGCGCATCGCCTCACGCCGGGACCGGCTGTAAAACGGCCCCCATTCGGCGGCCACGCCGCGCATGTCGCGGCTGACCACGCCATCGCGCAGCACATTCTGGGCCATGATCCGCACCCCGCAGCGCAGGTTTGCCGCGCCGTCCAGCAAGGCCTCGCCACTGCCCACGGCACAGCCGCGATGGCGCGCCGTCGCGGGGGCGATCTGAACCAGCCCGAACCAGCGCCCGCCACCGCCGATGGCGCGCGGGTTATGGGTGCTTTCATACCAGGCCAGCACTGATACCAGACCGGCCCAGAACGCCGCCCGCTGATCCAACCCCGCCGCGCCATAGGCCGGGCACCAGGTCTCGATATCGTCTGGCACGGTATTCAGCAGATCCGGATTGGCCCGTATCGCCGTGATCAATGCGATGCCCCAGGCCGGGTCAGCCGGGGCCGCCATGCCGGAACGCTGCTCATCCCAGTGCAGGGTCGGCACGGAGGTCTCAGGCCGGGGGTCCGGGCCGGGGCCACCTTCGGGCGCGGCCTCGGGGCGGGCCTCGGGGATCACCGGGGTTGTTTCCTCATGCGCGGCCAGCGGCGGCGCGAGGGTCATGAAAACAAATATCATCCAAATTCGCATGGCAGAGCTTTCCCAGGTGCAGGCAGCGCCATGCTGCCCCGAAATGCGCCCATCGGGCAAGTCAGGCCTGGCAATAGCTTTGCTGCCCCAGCCAGGCGCGCATCTCGGCCACCTTGGCGGGGTCGCGCATCGGCCCCCAATCGGCGGCGGCCCCGCGCCGCCCCTGGCTGATCACCCCGTCACGCGGCACGGTAACGGCCATGATCCGAAGCGCGCAGCGCAGATTGGCCCCTCCATCGCGCAGGGCAGCACCGGTGCCGACCTCGCAATTGCGGTAGCGCGCCGTCGGCGGATAGATCTGCAACAGCCCGAAATAGAGCCCGCCCCCGCCCACGGCATCGGGGTTCCAGGTGCTTTCATAGCGCGCCAGCGCCGACATGAACCCGGTCCAGAAGGCGGCGCGCCTTGCGGCATCGGCCTGGGTGTAGCCGGGGCACCAATATTCGGCATCCTCGGGCACGATCCGCGTCAGCACGGCGGCATCGGTTTGCAGCATGTCCAGCGATGCGCGGGTCCAGGTCGCGGCTTCGGGGCGAAAATCCCACTGCGTCACGGGCCGGGTTTCGGGCGCGGGCTCGGGGCGCAACGTGACACAGCCAGACAGAATCACGGCCACAACAGCCAGCAGGAACAAACGCAGCATGGGCAATCTCGAATAACACCCCCGATGCGGGAGGCACCGGCCCTAAGTGCAAAGATTCTGCGCCGCGTGCCAGCCCGGCACCCGCCCCGCTACCGAAACTGGCAAGCCATTGCCGATGCCGCCCGCGCGATCGCCCCCTTGCCCCGCCATTTGCCCTGCCCTAAAACGCAGAAATTGCAGCCCCGGAGGCCCCTCATGCTTGACCTGACCTACAAGACCCCGAAACCCAAGGTAATTTCCGGTGCCAGACAGGATTGGGAACTGGTGATCGGGCTTGAGGTCCATGCCCAGGTTGCCTCAAACGCCAAGCTGTTTTCCGGCGCGTCGACCAGTTTCGGGGCCGAACCCAATTCCAACGTCGCATTCGTCGATGCCGGCATGCCCGGAATGCTGCCGGTGATCAACGAATATTGCATTGAACAGGCGGTGCGCACCGGGCTTGGCCTGAATGCGCAGATCAATCTGTTCTCGGCCTTCGACCGCAAGAATTATTTCTATCCCGACCTGCCGCAGGGCTATCAGATCAGCCAGCTCTACCACCCCATCGTGGGCGAAGGCGAAGTGCTGGTGGAGATGGGGGCGGGGGTCGCAGGTGAGAAACCCACCGCGCGGCTGGTCCGGATCGAGCGCATCCATCTGGAACAGGATGCCGGAAAATCCGTCCATGACATGGACCCGGCCATGTCTTTCGTCGATCTCAACCGCACCGGCGTGGCCCTGATGGAGATCGTCAGCCGCCCCGATATTCGCGGCCCCGAGGAGGCGGCGGCTTTTGTCTCCAAGCTGCGCCAGATCCTGCGTTACCTGGGCACCTGCGATGGCAATATGCAAAACGGCAACCTGCGCGCCGATGTGAATGTCTCGATCTGCCAACCGGGGGCCTATGAGCGCTACCGCGAAAGCGGCGATTTCGCCCATCTCGGCACGCGGTGCGAGATCAAGAACATGAACTCGCTCCGCTTCATCCAGGCCGCGATCGAATTTGAGGCGCGCCGCCAGATCAAGATCGTCGAGGCCGGCGGCAAGATCAATCAGGAAACCCGGCTTTATGACCCTGACAAGAATGAGACCCGGTCGATGCGGTCCAAGGAAGAGGCCCATGATTACCGCTATTTCCCCGATCCCGATCTGTTGCCGCTGGAAATCGAGCAGGATTGGGTCGATGCCATCAAAGCGTCCCTGCCCGAGCTTCCCGACGCCAAGAAGGCCCGCTTCATGGCGGCGTTTGGTCTTAGCGATTATGACGCTTCGGTGCTGACCGCGGGCACCGCCGATGCCGCCTATTTCGAGGCCGTGGCGGCGCAGGCGGGCGATGGCAAGCTGGCCGCAAACTGGGTCATCAATGAATTATTCGGGCGGCTGAAGAAAGAAGGCCACGACATCACCGACAGCCCCGTCAGCCCCAGCCAACTGGCCGGGATCATCGCGTTGATCACATCGGGCGACATTTCCGGCAAGATCGCCAAGGAATTGTTCGAGATCATCTATAGCGAGGGCGGCGACCCGGCCGAGATTGTCGAGGCGAGGGGCATGAAGCAAGTCACCGATACCGGCGCGATCGAGGCCGAGGTGGACAAGATCATCGCCGCCAATCCGGCCCAGGTCGAAAAGGCCAAGGCCAACCCGAAACTGGCGGGCTGGTTCGTGGGTCAGGTGATGAAAGCCACCGGCGGCAAGGCCAACCCCAAGGCGGTGAACCAGATCGTGGCGCGCAAACTGGCATAGGGCGGGGGCGCGCCCCACGCCCCTACCCCCCCTATCCCTGCTGCGAAATCCCCCCTACACTCGCGCCCATGCTCGCAACCCTCAAGATCCTCCATTTCCTTGCGCTGGCCATCGGGCTCGGCGGTGGTGTCGCCAATCTGGTGATCGGTAAAATGGCCGGTGCGGATGGTGCGCCGGTAACCCGCCCGATCCAGAAACGCATTGGCCGGGTGTCCTTTGGGGCCCTGGTGCTGCTCTGGATCACCGGCATCTGGATGCTGAGCCTGGGCTGGCGGCTCGAATATCTGCCGCTGTTGTTCTGGATCAAGATCATCGCCGTGCTGGTGATGACCGCAGCTGCCGTAGCGGCGCAGGTGGCGTTGCTGCGCCCCGGGCCGGGCACGCCCGCAAAGCTGAAGACATTGGGGCTGGTGGTGACCACCGCAGCCGGGCTGGCGGTCGTCTTCGCTGTGCTCGGCTTCGGATAGGCCCGAGCCATCTGCCCACCGACATCGCCGCCGAACAGTTCCTCAAACCCGGATTTCCATCGACAGCGCGTGGATCTCGGCCATCAGCTCCGGGCCGATCGCCGCATGGATCGCCCGATGCCGCGCGACCCGCGACAACGAAGCCAGTTCAACCGCCTCGATTATCACGTGAAAATGGCTCTCGCCGCCCTCTTGATACCCGGCATGGCCGCGATGGCTCTCGCTGTCATCGATCACCTCAAGATGGCTGGGGGCCAACGCCGCCTCCAGCCTGTTCCGGATTTTATCTGCTCTGGTCATGAAATCTTACTCCGCCCTCTTCATACGCCTGTCGAAAAACCTTAGAGTGTCCGCTCCGAGTCGAAAAGGGATGACCCATGGCCGAAAACGACCCGTTCAATTTCGATCTCCGTGTTTCGACGGATAAGAAGAAACGCCGCAGCGGACGGCGTGGCATGTCGGGCGCATTCGAAACCTCGCAACGGCCCTGCACCCATGCGGGATGCGAGGAGCCGGGCCAGTATCGCGCACCGAAATCGCCCGATGTGCTGGATCAATATCTGTGGTTTTGCAAGGATCATGTCCGCGAATACAACCTGAAATGGAACTTTTTCGACGGCACCACCGAGGCCGAAATGGAAGAACAGATGGAGCGCGACCGCGTCTGGGACCGGCCCACCAAACCGTTCAAGCAATCGGCCGAAGAACGCGCCTGGTCCCGGCTCGGCATTGACGATGCGCATCAGGTTCTGGGCACCAATGCCACCCGCAATCCGGGCAAATCCATCACCGGATCCCGCCGCCTGCCCCCGACGGAACGCCGCGCCGTCGACATTCTGGACGCCAAGGATCACTGGACCAAGGCCGAATTGCGCAAAGCCTATAAATCACTGATCAAAGTGCTGCACCCGGATATGAATGGCGGCGATCGCAGCCAGGAAGAACAACTGCAGGAGGTGGTCTGGGCCTGGGATCAGATCAAGGAAAGCCGGAATTTCAAATAGGCAGAGCGAAAGGCGCAACGCTGCCCCCGCTCATCCCGCAAGAACCTTGTCACGCACCGCCATCTTCTTTGCGCTTCAAATATCCCCGCCGGAGGCATCCGCCGCTGGCTCCGGGCCGCAACGGGCGATGAGTGAGCAAGATGCCTGACACGCAGGTCAAAACCCTTATCCTCGGTGCCGGTGCCGCGGGCCTGATGGCCGCCGCGCATGCCGGGCCCGACACGCTGATCGTCGACCATGCCAGGGCCCCGGGCGAAAAAATCCGCATCTCGGGCGGTGGCCGCTGCAATTTCACCAATCTCCATACCGGCCCGGAAAACTTTCTGTCCGAAAACCCGCATTTCGCCAAATCCGCGCTCAGCCGGTTCACGCAATGGGATTTCATCGAGATGGTCGATCGCCACGGGATTGCCTGGCACGAAAAGACCCTTGGACAGCTGTTTTGCGATGGATCGGCGAAACAGATCATTGCCATGCTGCTGGCCGAGATGCGGCCTGCCGATCTGTGGCTGCAAACCGATATTGGCACAGTGTCACGTGATGGGCAGGGGTTCATTGCGGCCCTGACGCGCCAGGGCAAAAGCATGACCGTCCGGGCGCGCAATCTGATTGTGGCCACCGGCGGCAAATCCATCCCCAAAATGGGCGCGACCGGGCTTGGATACCGTATCGCCAAGCAATTCGGACATGCCTTGACCGAAACCCGCCCCGCTTTGGTGCCCCTGACCTTTGATGAGGAGACCAAGGCCCGCTTCAAACCGCTTGCCGGTGTGTCGCTGCCAGCCCGGATCGGCTGCAACGGGGCGAGTTTTGACGAAGCGCTGCTCTTTACCCATCGCGGCCTGTCCGGCCCTGCCATTTTGCAGATCTCATCCTACTGGCGCGAGGGCGCGTCGCTTTCGCTGCATCTGCGGCCCGATCTTGATCTTTATCACGCCTTGCGCACCCGGCGGGCGCAAAGCGGTGCCAGGGCGCTGGCAACCGCCCTGGCCGAACATCTGCCGCGCGCCCTGATCCAGCAAATGGCACCGATTTGGGGGATAGCCGGAAATCTGGCCGATCAATCTGATGCCGCCCTGGCGCAGCTCTGCCAAAAATTGACCAACTGGCAATTGACGCCGACCGCGTCCGAGGGCTACCGCACGGCCGAGGTTACGCTTGGTGGCGTGTCAACGGCACAGGTATCCTCGCAGAGCATGCAATCGCAGATCTGTCCGGGGCTATACCTGATTGGCGAGGTCATGGACGTGACAGGCTGGTTGGGTGGCTATAATTTCCAATGGGCCTGGGCATCGGGCGCGGCAGCGGGGCGCGCGGTTGCGGCACAGCCCTGGAACCAGACGTCACGTTCAATGGACCTTGGCACTGGCTGGTGAGGGCTGCTTTGCCCTCTTCCGTCCAAGCAAGCCGACGAAATCCAGGCCGGGGCGAAAATTTTCCCGAAAAATTTTCCCACACCAAATTTTTCGGGAAAAATTTGCAGCCCTGCGCAAAGGCGCTACCTTGCCCCCGACCCGGCCCCGCGGGTCGGTTCCGGCAATCAGGCTTTCCATATCGGCGTGATCAGGCATGACCTTCAATTCCGGGACGCATTATAGCGCGTCGCGCCTGATCGGATTCGAGCATTCATCACCCGGACCGAGGCAGCCTTCGCGCAATCGAATGCGTTCGGGCCGGCCGGTGAATTCGATTTGGCGCGACGCGCTCTAAACGAATGTGTCGCACGCCCGGCCCCCCTTGCAGCGCCCGGCAATATCAGGCAACAGGGTGCGCAAATTCAGATGATACGCGGATGAGAAACGGGGGCCACCCATGGACGTGACAGCCAAACCGACCGAAGATGTTTCTGTCCGCGATATGTTCGGCATCGACACCGACATGAAGGTCAAGGGTTTCGAGCAAGCGCAAGAGCGCGTGCCCGAGATCGACCCGACCTACAAGTTCGACCCCGATACCACGCTGGCGATCCTCGCGGGCTTCGGCCACAACCGCCGGGTGATGATCCAGGGCTATCACGGCACCGGAAAATCGACCCATATCGAACAGGTCGCCGCTCGCCTTAAATGGCCGACTGTCCGCGTCAACCTGGATAGCCATATCTCCCGGATCGACCTGATCGGCAAAGATGCGATCAAGCTGCGCGACGGCAAACAGGTCACCGAGTTTCACGAGGGTATCCTGACCTGGGCGCTGCGCAATCCGGCTGCCATCGTGTTCGACGAATATGATGCCGGGCGCGCCGATGTGATGTTCGTGATCCAGCGGGTGCTGGAACATGACGGCAAGCTGACGCTGATGGATCAAAACGAGATCATCACGCCGAACCCCTATTTCCGCCTCTTCGCCACCGCCAACACTGTCGGTCTGGGCGATACCACCGGGCTTTATCATGGCGTGCAGCAGATCAACCAGGCGCAGATGGACCGCTGGTCCCTGGTGGCGACGCTGAACTACCTCAGCCATGACGCCGAAACCGCCATCGTTCTGGCCAAGAACCCGCATTACAACACCGAAAAAGGCCGTCAGCAGATCAGCCAGATGGTGACGGTGGCCGATCTGACGCGCACCGCCTTCATGAATGGCGAGCTTTCAACCGTGATGAGCCCGCGAACCGTGATCAACTGGGCCCAGAATGCCGAGATTTTCCGCAATCTGGGATACGCTTTCCGCCTCAGCTTCCTCAATAAATGCGACGAGCTTGAGCGCCAGACCGTAGCCGAATTCTACCAGCGCTGTTTTGACGAGGAATTGCCGGAAAGCGCTGCCAGCATGTCGATGGGCTGATATCCGTCGCAGAGCCGGTTTTTATCAGGATCATTGGTCAATGCCGAAGGCGCGTTTCGTTAACCCTCTGATCGTTTGAGCATTTCCTGCCGGGCACGGTCCGTGTTACCGAATTGTTCATGGTTTACTCCAACACATTCCTTCCGGCTCTTTTCGTCGGTGCGGCCTTCCTCTCAGGCAGTCCACTTTCTGAGCCGCCCGCGCCTGCCGTCCCGGACTGCGCCGTAAGCCATGTTGTCGATGGCGACACCGTCGATCTGATCTGCGAAGGCATTGCGTTCCGGGCACGGCTGACGGGTTTTGACACGCCCGAAACCTATGAGCCGGGCTGTGCGGCAGAGGCCGCCCTTGGGCGGTTGGCCACCGGGCGGCTCAGGCAAATGATCGGCGATGCCGCCCTGGTCGAGGCCGATATCGAGGGCATTGACCGCTATGGCCGCCGCCTGGTTGCGCTCCGGCTGGACGGGCAGGAGGTCTCGCGCAGGCTTATTGCGGAAAACCTGGCGGTTCCCTATTCCGGCGGGCGGCGGATAAACTGGTGTGACTGGCTCTCGTGACGGGCCGGCGGCAAAACCGGGCCTGACCGGGCTATCCTGACGGCATTTCCAGACCCCGGTTTTTACAAAAGGAATTGCCCCCATGCGCCTGCCTCATCTGCCCCCAATCCTGATCCTTTCCTTGCTTGTGCTGCTTGTCGCTTGCCGCAACCCCAAGCTGCCACCGCGCCATAATCCGCTTTTCTTCGCCCCTCGGCGGGCCTAGATTACAAGCCATGAAAAAGCCCACCGACAACCCGGCCGATCCGTTCAAGAAGGCCCTGGCCGACACCACCCGTGTTCTGGCCGATGATCCCGAATTGGCGGTCAGCTTTTCGGTGGATCCGCCGGGCCTGACCGATGACAGCGTGCGCCTGCCGCAGGTCAGCCGCCGGATGACCCGCGACGAGGTCTTGCTGGCGCGTGGCACCGCCGATGCCTATGCGCTGCGCCACAAGTTCCACGATGCCGCCACCGCCGCGCGCTATGCGCCGCAGGGCCAGATGGCGCGCGATCTGATGGATGCGATGGAAACCGCCCGCTGCGAGGCCGTGGGGGCCCGCACCATGCCGGGGACCGCCGGCAATATCGACGCCAGGATCGGCCATGAGGCGCGGCGCAAGGGCTATGGCGAGGTCACCCAGGCCGCCGATGCGCCGCTGGCCACCGCCGCCGGATACCTGATCCGCCATCTTGCCACGGGCCGCGATCTGCCGCCGGACGCCGCCAATGTGATGGAGCTGTGGCGCGGGTTCATCGAGGATCGCTGCGCCGAAACGCTGGACAATCTCGATGATGTGATGGCCGACCAGACCGCCTTTGCCAAACTATCGCGCCAGGTGATCAAGGATCTGGGCTATGGCGATCAGTTGGGCGACGATCCCGACGATCTGGATCAGGAGAACGAGGAAGAGGCCGAGGCCGACGAGGAAAACCCCGACAGCACCGGTGAGGCCGAGGATGATCAGGATGAACAGGCCGAGGCCAGCCCCGAACAATCGCAGGACGAACAGCAAGACGCCAAACAGGCCAGCGTCGAGATGGATGATACCGGCGATATGGAGGAGGGCGAAGAGAGCGAGCTGCCCGAAGGCGAGGCCCCGCTGGAGCCACCGCCGCCCGCGCCCCATTCCGAGGCCGACCCCGATTACACCGTCTACTCCACCGAATATGACGAAGAGATCGCCGCCGAGGATCTGGCCGAGCCGCAGGAATTGGAACGCCTGCGCGCCTATCTCGATCAGCAGTTGGAGCCGCTGAAAGGGGCTGTCAGCCGGTTGGCCAATAAATTGCAACGCCGCCTTCAGGCGCAGCAGAACCGCAGTTGGTCCTTCGATCAGGAGGAAGGCATTCTGGATGCCGGGCGTCTGGCGCGGGTGGTGGCGAACCCGACCACGCCGCTGAGCTTCAAGGTCGAGCAGGAGACCGAGTTCCGCGACACCGTGGTGACGCTGTTGCTGGATAATTCCGGCTCCATGCGGGGGCGCCCGATCTCGATCGCGGCGATCTGCGCCGATGTTCTGTCCCGCACGCTGGAACGCTGCGGCGTCAAGGTCGAGGTTCTGGGCTTTACCACCCGGGCCTGGAAAGGCGGCCGATCGCGCGAGGAATGGCTGGCCGGGGGCCGCGCGCAGCAGCCCGGGCGGCTGAATGATCTGCGCCACATCATCTATAAGAAAGCCGACGCGCCAACCCGCCGGACCCGCGATAATCTGGGCCTGATGATGAAGGAAGGCCTGCTGAAGGAAAATATCGACGGCGAGGCGCTGGAATGGGCGCATCGGCGAATGCTGGCCCGTCCGGAGCAGCGCAAGATCCTGATGGTGATCTCGGACGGCGCGCCGGTCGATGATTCCACCCTCTCGGTCAACCCGTCGAACTATCTGGAAAAGCATCTGCGCGACGTGATCGCGATGGTCGAAAAACGCCGCGCGGTGGAACTGCTTGCCATCGGTATCGGCCATGACGTGACGCGCTATTACGACCGCGCCGTGACAATCACTGACGCCGAACAGCTGGCCGGCGCGATGACCGAGCAACTGGCCGGCCTGTTCGACAGCAACCCACGCGCCCGGGCGCGGATGATGGGGATCCGGCGGGCCAGCTAGATGTTTGATCTGCGGCCCGTGCAGATATCAATCGGACAGCGCGCAGCGCGCGAAACCGGGCGGCCAATGTCCAGACGCGGACGGGCCTGGCGGCTTGCGGCGCGGCAGGCCATTCTGCGCGCATAATCACCGGGAGAGGCAGATGTTCCAGAGTTTCGAAGCCACCACCACCCCCGAACAGGGGCCACCGCGTCTGGCCGCGCTGCGCGTCGGGCTGGCGCAGGCCGGGCTGGACGGCTTTCTGGTGCCGCGCGCCGATGCGCATCAGGGTGAATATGTGGCCGCGCGCGATGAACGGCTGGCCTGGCTGACGGGGTTTACCGGCTCGGCCGGGTTTTGCGCCGTGCTGGCCGATCGCGCGGGCGTTTTTATCGATGGCCGCTACCGAGTGCAGGTCAAGGAGCAGGT
>NZ_JBTUJH010000118.1:0-10714 GCF_058343375.1 Alterinioella sp. | reverse complement strand
GGAAATCGCCGAAGAGCTGCGTGTGGCTGCCGAAGCGGTGCGCAAGGGGGCCAGGCGCTGAACAAGGCGGGAGGACCGGGAGCGAGAGGCGCTGCCCCTCGCGCTCCCCGAGGTATTTTGCCAAGATGAAGGGGGATCAGCGGGTCGGGACCGGGGTTTCACCGCGATAGTCGTAGAAGCCCCGCTCGGTCTTGCGGCCAAGCCACCCCGCCTCGACATATTTTGTCAGCAGCGGGCAGGGCCGGTATTTGGTGTCGGCCAGCCCGTCATGCAGCACGTTCATGATGGCCAGGCAGGTATCCAGCCCGATGAAATCGGCCAGTTCCAGTGGCCCCATCGGGTGATTGGCACCCAGTTTCAGCGATTCGTCGATGGATTTGACGTTCCCGACGCCTTCATAGAGCGTGTAGACCGCTTCGTTGATCATCGGCATCAGGATGCGGTTGACGATGAAGGCGGGGAAATCCTCGGCCGTTGCGGCGGTTTTTCCCAGCCGGTCGACGACCTCTTTGCAGGCGCGGAAGGTGGCCGCGTCGGTGGCAATGCCACGGATCAGTTCGACCAGTTGCATCACCGGAACCGGGTTCATGAAATGGAAGCCCATGAATTTTTCCGGGCGGTCTGTGCGGCTGGCCAGGCGTGTGATCGAGATCGAAGAGGTGTTCGAGGTCAGGATCGTATCTGGCTTGAGATGCGGCAGAAGATCCTCGAAGATCGCCTGCTTGACGGTTTCGCGTTCGGTTGCGGCCTCGATGATCAGGTCGCATTGCCCCAGATCGCTCAGCGTCAGGGTTGTGGTGATCCGGCCCAGAGCCGTCGATCTTTCGGCCTCGGTGATCTTTTCGCGGGCCACCTGACGCGCCAGATTACGGTCGATCAGAGCCATGGCGGCAGTCAGGCTGGCTTCAGAAATATCTGTCATAACAACATCATAGCCGGCAACCGAGCAAACATGCGCAATGCCGTTGCCCATCTGCCCTGCGCCGACGATGCCGATAGATTGAATGCTCATGGTCTGGTGCCTCCGGGCCCGCGTGTTCGGGCAGAGAATAGGCGCGGCAGGGCAGGCCATTCAAGGCGAAACACCATGCCGGATTGTATGAAAAAACAGCACAACATGTCGCTTTAGCCAATTGGCAACCGACGCCCTGCAATCTGGTCCGTGGGTGAGTCGAAACATGGTGGGTGAACCAGATGAGTTATGCGCAACTGGGCAGCAATGCCCTTGATTATCAACCGTGCCAGTATCCGGGATCGCCAATGACTTTCCGGGGGCCGAAAACCGAACTGGATGGCCGGTTCATCCTATGCCTTGGCGGGTCCGAGACATTTGGAAAATTTTCCAGCGATCCGTTCCCGGGCCGGTTGGGGGGGCGGCTGGGACGGCGCGTGGTAAATATGGGGGCGATGAATGCGGGGGTTGATCTGTTCCTGCATGACGGGGCCGTGAAATCCGCAATTGCGCAGGCCGATGCGGTCGTGTTGCAGGTGCCGGGGGCGGCCAATATGTCGAACCGGTTTTTCACCGTGCATGCGCGCAGGAATGACAGGTTCCTGAAGGCCTCGAGCATGCTTCGGACCATCTTTCGTGAGGTGGATTTCACCGAATTTCATTTCACACGTCACATGTTGAGCGCCCTGAAATTGCGATCTCCGGAGCGGTTCGGCGTGGTGGTCGAGGAACTGCGCGCCGCCTGGGTCGCGCGCATGGCGCAGATCATCCGCCGCGCCGAGGTGCCGGTGCATCTGTTGTGGCTCTCGCATCGCGCGCCATCGGATGAGGTGCCGCAGGGCAGCGATCTGGGATATGACCCGCTCTTTGTCACCGCGACCATGCTGGATGATGTCACCCCGCTGGCCGATAGTCTGACCGTGACGGTTTGGAAAGATGACGGCCAGCCCCCCGGCCTGCGCGGGCTTGCCTATGGCAAGGGCGAGGAGGCGGCGGCCAGTGTCATGCCCGGCCCGGCAGATCATGAACATGTCAGCCGGGTCCTGGCCGAAATCCTGGCCTGAACGGCAAAAGGCCCGCCATGCCGGGCGGGCCTTTTTCAATTCCGGTCAGGTGTGTCTACCCGAGCTTTGCTGTCAGTTCCGGCACGGCGGTAAAGAGGTCAGCCACCAGTCCGTAATCGGCAACCTGGAAAATCGGGGCCTCTTCATCCTTGTTGATCGCGACAATCACCTTGCTGTCTTTCATGCCCGCAAGGTGCTGAATCGCGCCCGAGATGCCGACTGCAATATATAGATCCGGGGCCACGACCTTGCCGGTCTGACCGACCTGCCAGTCATTTGGCGCATAGCCCGAATCGACCGCCGCACGCGACGCTCCGACAGCCGCACCAAGTGCATCGGCCAGCTTCTCGATCAGGGCAAAGTCATCTTCCGACCCCACGCCGCGCCCGCCCGATACGACGATACCGGCCGAGGTCAGCTCGGGCCGGTCGCTGGCCGCAACCTTGTCTTCGACCCATTCCGACAGGTCGGGATCGGCCACCGCAGCGATGATTTCCACCGGGGCCGCGGCACCTTCGCCCGCCGCGTCATAAGTCGAAGTGCGGATCGTCACGATCTTTTTCGCATCGGTCGATTTTACCGTCTGGATCGCATTGCCGGCGTAGATCGGGCGCTCGAACGTGTCGCCATCAATGATGCCGGATGCATCCGAGATCACCATCACATCCAGCAGCGCTGCCACACGCGGCATCACGTTCTTGGCGTCGGTGGTGGCGGGGGCAACGATGTGTTCATAGTCACCGGCCAGCGATACGATCAACGCCGCCGTGGATTCGGCCAGCCGGTGGCCAAGTGACGGATCTTCGGCCACCAGAACCCTGGAAACGCCGTCGATTTTCGCGGCCGATGCACCGGCCGCGGCGGCCGAGGCCCCACAGCACAGCGCGGTCACTTCGCCCAGTTGCACCGCCGCCGTAACGGCCTTTGCGGTGGCGTCGAAGGCCAGTTCACCATTGGTGACTTCCGCCAGAAGTAAAACAGCCATCAGACAACCCCCGCTTCTTTGAGTTTTTCAACCAGCTCATCAACCGAGCCAACAATCTCACCGGCCTTGCGCGATGCGGGCTCGGTGGTGGAGATAATCTGCAAACGCGGGCTGGTATCGACGCCGAAATCGGCGGCGGTTTTTTCATCCAGCGGTTTTCGCTTTGCCTTCATGATGTTGGGCAGGCTGGCATAGCGCGGCTCGTTCAGGCGCAGGTCGACGGTGATGATTGTGGGCATCTTAACGTCGATGGTCTGCAAACCGCCATCGACCTCGCGGGTGACGCGGGCGGTGTCGCCATCAATCTCCAGCTCGGAGGCAAACGTGCCCTGGGACCAGCCCAGAAGCGCGCTGAGCATCTGGCCGGTGGCGTTCATGTCATTGTCGATCGCCTGCTTGCCGCACAGAACGATGCCGGGCGCTTCTTCCTCGACAATCGCCTTCAGGATCTTGGCAACCGCCAACGGCTCGATATCGGTGTGCACGTCATCGGCGGCGATCACCAGAATGGCGCGGTCGGCCCCCATGGCCAGCGCCGTGCGCAGGGTTTCCTGGTTCTGTTTCACACCGATTGAAACGGCGACCACCTCTTCGGCGACGCCTTTTTCGCGCATGCGGATGGCCTCTTCGACGGCAATCTCGTCAAACGGGTTCATCGACATTTTCACATTGGCAAGATCAACCCCCGATCCGTCCGCCTTGACGCGAACCTTCACGTTGTAGTCGATCACGCGTTTGACGGGCACAAGCACCTTCATCGCAACGTCTCTCCTCGGTTTGGTCAGCCCGGGCCTGATGCCCGTGGCCGGAGTATCATCCCCCGCGTGTTAGCGTCTCAGAGCGGCCCGCGACAGGGCAAAATCGACGCGGATTGGCCAAAGGACGCCGCGTTACCGGCATTTTCGGAAAGTTTGTTTTGGATTGTGGCCGCTGCCATGCCCTGGGTGCCCGCCATCCCTGCCGGGCCGCGCAGCAGGAAAACCCCGGAGAAGGGGGGGAACCCCGCCGGTGATCTCGTTACCGGTTCGCGCCCGGAATCCACAACACATCGGCGCGGCCATTGTCATTGGAGATGCGGGCGGCCACGAAAAACCAGTCGGACAGGCGGTTGAGATATTTCACAGCCGCCGGGTTCACCGCTTCCTGTGTGCTCAGATCGACCACCAGCCGTTCGGCCCGGCGCGCCACGGTGCGGCACAGATGCAGATGCGCGCTGGCCGCCGATCCGCCTGGTAGGATAAAACTGCGCAAGGGTTCCAGAACCGCGTTCATCGCGTCGATCTCATCCTCCAGCCGATCCACCTGCACCGGATCCAGCCGCAGTGGCGGGTATTCGGCCTCGGCATCCTTTTCCATCTCGGGGCGGCACAGATCCGCGCCCAGATCGAACAGGTCGTTCTGGATTGCCGCCAGTTGATCGGCCATCCTGCCGGTGACATGCAGCCGCGCCATCCCAAGCGTCGCGTTCAATTCATCGACCGTGCCATAGGCGCTGACCCGGGCGGAATGCTTTTCCACCCGCATGCCATTGCCCAGCGCGGTCTGGCCGGCATCACCGGTGCGGGTGTAGATCTTGTTCAGAACTACCATTGCCTAGCCGCCGCTGCTGCGAAAGAACACGAAGGCCGCGATCAGGATCACCGCAAAAAACTGCATTGCCAGCCGCCAGCGCATGATCTTGTTGGCATTGCGCCGGTTGAAATCGCCGCCCTTGGTGAAGGTGCCGATGCCAAACAGCAAAATGATCGCCACCGCGACCGAGGCGATCAGCGCCAGAATGAAGAAAGTGGTTTCCATCGTGTTTCCTTTCCGGGGCCTGGCCTTACCCCCGCGTGATCACCCAATCAAGCATCCGGGTGGACAGAACGCGCCTGAGCGCCCCCATGATATAGGTTGGCACCGTCACATAATAGCGCGGTTTCGGTCGCCGCGCCTCTGCCGCATGGATCAGCTTTCTGGCCACGGCCTCGGGCGACAGCTCGAACGGGTCTTTCTTCTGGGTTTCGGCATAAAGCCGCGGCAGCAGCGCGCTGCGGTATTCCTCGACCAAGGCCGAGGTTTCCCAGTTGATCCAGCGCTCGAAATGGGCCCGTGAATTGACCCGGATCCTTGACGTCACCGGCCCCGGTTCAATCAGGCTGACATGGATGCCGGTGCCGCGCAGCTCGATCCGCAGCGTATCGGTCAGCCCCTCCAGCGCGTATTTCGTCGCCGTATAGGCCCCGCGCCATTTATAGGTGACAAACCCCAGCACCGATGAATTCTGGATGATCCGCCCATGCCCCTGCGCCCGCATGATCGGGATGACGCGCGCCGTCAGGTCATGCCAGCCAAAGAAATTGGCCTCAAAGATCGCCCGCAACGCGTCGCGCGGCAGATCCTCGACCGCGCCGGGCACACCCCAGGCCCCGTTGTTGAAAAGCGCATCCAGCCCGCCGCCGGTTTGCTCCAGCGCCCAGGCCAGCCCGGCCGCGATACTGTCCGGATCGGCATAATCCAGCACGCCGCAGGTCAGGCCCTCGGCGCGCAGGCGCTCAGTATCCTCGGGTTTGCGGCAGGTCGCCAGCACCTGCCAGCCACGCGCCTGCATCGCATGGGCGCAATGATACCCGATACCCGATGAACAGCCCGTTATCAGAATGCTTCGCGCCAAGATGGCCCCCTTGTTCGTGCTCCCGCCGTGGTTAGGCCAGCGCGGCGCAAAGGGCAAGTTGGCTCCGGCGGCCGGGCGCAAAGATGGGCATCCATCAGCCCAACGGCCAGATCGCCGGGTGCCCGCCCGATCCGCGATAGATTTTTTGCGCCCGCCTGCGCGGGGCATCTTTACCCGCCGCCGGATCATGGCGTATCACCGCCCCATAATGAATGAGCAGCCAGACGCAGAAGAGCCCCGGGAAACCTCAGAACCGCTGCGCCGAGCGATTGGCACGCGCTATCTGCAATATGCGCTGTCCACCATCATGCACCGCGCCTTGCCCGATGCCCGCGACGGGTTGAAACCGGTGCATCGGCGGATTCTTTATGCGATGCGCGAACTGCGCCTGTCATCGACCGGGGGCTTTCGCAAATCGGCCAAGATCACCGGCGATGTGATGGGCAATTACCACCCCCATGGCGATGCCGCGATCTATGATGCGATGGCGCGTCTGGCGCAGGATTTCACCATCCGCTATCCGTTGGTCGACGGGCAGGGCAATTTCGGCAATATCGACGGCGACAACCCGGCCGCCGCGCGCTATACCGAAGCCCGCATGACTGCTATTTCCGAGGCCCTGATGGAGGGGCTGACGGAAAACGCCGTCGATTTCCGCGACAATTACGACGGCACCTTGCAAGAGCCCGAAGTGCTGCCCGCCGCGCTGCCGAACCTTCTGGCCAACGGGTCTTCCGGCATTGCGGTCGGCATGGCCACCAACATCCCGCCGCATAATCTGGATGAGCTTGTCGCCGCCTGCCTGCATCTGATCAAGACGCCCGATGCCCGCGATGAAACGCTGCTGAACTATATCGAAGGCCCCGATTTCCCCACCGGCGGCATCATCGTCGAACCACGCGACAGCATCGCCGAAACCTATCGCACCGGGCGCGGTTCCTTTCGCATTCGCGCCAAATGGGAGGTCGAGGATCTGGGCCGCGGGCAATGGCAGATCGTGGTGACCGAGATCCCCTATCAGGTGGCCAAATCGAAGCTGATCGAGAAAATCGCCGAACTGATCCAGCTCAAGAAAATTCCGATCCTTGCCGATATCCGCGACGAGTCCGCCGAAGATATCCGGATCGTGATCGAGCCGCGCTCGAAAACCGTCGATAAAGATCTGCTGATGGGCATGCTCTATCGCAATTGCGATCTGGAAATCCGGTTCTCGCTCAACATGAATGTGTTGATTGATGGTCGCACGCCCAAAGTCTGTTCCCTCAAGGAAGTTCTGCGCGCGTTTCTTGACCATCGCCGGGCGGTTCTCATTCGCCGGTCACAGCACCGGATGGACAAGATCGACCACCGGCTGGAGGTGCTGGAAGGGTTCATCATCACCTTTCTGAACCTTGACCGGGTGATCGACATCATCCGCTATGATGACGACCCCAAGGCGGCATTGATGCGCGAGCAATGGGGCCGTGACCATATCCGCGCCACATCCGAGGCCGATTACCGCAGCCCCGGGCCGGGCGAAGGCGAATTGTCCGAAATGCAGACCGAGGCCATCCTCAACATGCGTCTGCGGTCGCTGCGTCGGCTTGAGGAGATGGAACTGCTGAAAGAGCAGGCCGCGCTGATGGAGGAGCGCGCCGGGCTGGAGGATCTGCTGGCCAGCGATGCCATGCAATGGGCCAGGATCGCCAGCCAATTGCGCGATGTGCGCAAGCAATTTGGCAAGGGCACCGAATTCGGCGCGCGCCGCACCCGGTTTGCGGTGGCGGGCGAGGTTGAGGAGGTGCCGCTCGAGGCGATGATCGAACGTGAACCGATCACGGTTGTCTGCTCGAAAATGGGCTGGATCCGGGCCATGAAGGGCCATATCGACCTCAGCCAGCCGCTGAAATTCAAGGATGGCGATGAAGGCCGCTTTCAGTTCCACGCCGAAACCACCGACAAGCTGCTGATGTTCGGCAGTAATGGCAGGTTCTATACCATTGCCGCCACCAATTTGCCCGGAGGCCGCAGTATGGGTGAGCCTGTCCGCCTGATGGTGGACATGCCCAACGAGGTCGAGATAGTGGATTTGCTGATACATGCGCCCGGCGAAAAACTGATGGTGGCCTCAACGGCCGGCGACGGTTTTATCGTGGCCGAGGCCGATGTCATCGCGCAGACCCGCGCAGGCAAACAGGTGTTGAATGTGAAAGGCGATGTGAAGGCTTCGGTCTGCACCCGCATTTCAAAGGGCGACGATCACGTCGCCTGCGTCGGCGAAAACCGCAAGGTTCTTGTCTTTCCCTTGTCCGAGATGCCCGAAATGGGCCGCGGCAAGGGGGTGCGCCTGCAAAAATTCAAGGATGGGGGCCTGAGCGACGCCCGCAGCTTTGCTCTGTCCGAAGGTCTTTGCTGGCGCGATCCGGCAGGCCGGACCCGGACCGAGGCCGATTTGACCGAGTGGATGGGCAAACGAGCCGCCACGGGGCGCATGGCACCACGGGGTTTTCCACGCGACAATCGGTTTACATGAAGGTCTGAATGAGCGCTTTGAAAACGGAGTTCGGAGGTGACAGGGGTGATCTGTTCCTCTTGAAGCTGCATTGCTGCGCATCCATTTCCTTGGCAATCTGATCTCGGGCATTCTGGTTGGTTTGGTCTCGCCGGTGATCCTGGGCCTGGCGGATTTGATGGATCTGCGGGAATGCCAATCGCCTGAAGGCGGTGCGGCGCTGGGCATGTCAGCCGCCGCCGGGATCGCGCATCCCGAATTTCGGGATCGGGTCGAGGCAGCAATGATCGCCGATAGCGGCACCGCAACCGGGGCCCGCGTGATCGCTGTTGCCGGGTGGCAGGGCATTTGCAGCCAGGCCACCTTTTCCTGCCGATCGGCCGGTGCCCCCCCGCGTTTCATTTGCGCCAGTCCGCCGGTTTTGTTAACGAGGTCGGGCTGCTACCCTGGAGGAGCTTCATGCGCGCCCTGTCCCGCCTCGCCGTTCTTGGATTTGTCTTTTTGCTTGGGGCCTGCGCCTCGACCGACCCGCTGGAAGAGGATCTGCCCGATATGGGTGATTTCCGCCTCGCCTATAACATTGTCGTGGCGGAAAACATGCAGCAGGTGCCGCCCTCGCGCAATGCCACGCCTGAGGAATGGATTGAGGTTCTGACCGGCGAGATCGACCGCCGTTTCGCGGGCTATGATGGCGACCGCCTGTATCACATCGCCATCAATATCGACGCCTATTCGCTGGCCATACCGGGCATTCCGATTCTGCTGTCGCCGAAATCCATTCTGGTGATTTCGGCCAATGTCTGGGACGATGAATTGCAGGCCAAACTGCATGAGGAACCGCGTCGGCTGATCATTTTCGAGGGTGCATCGGCGCAATCCATCATCGGCTCGGGGCTGACCCGCTCGCGCGAGGAACAGATGCAGGTTCTGGCCCGCAACGCGGCGCGCCGGGTGCAGCTTTGGATGCTCGAAAACCCCGAATGGTTCTCGATCGACGCCGTAACCGCTGCCGCCAACGCCGCCGCTCTGGCAGCCGAGGTTGCCGCCGTCGAAGGGCCGCCCGTGGAACTGCCGCCCGAATTGCAGTAATCGGACCAGGCGGTCCAGTGCCCTTGATTTTGTCGCGCCGTCAGGTGCAGCGCGCGCATGATGTTGCAACCGGATCGACGGCGCGCTTTTTGTGGTGCATGCCGCACACGGCAAGATGCCGCAGACCCGCGCACACATCCTGCTGGACCATCAGGCCCCCTTTTCTGACCGTAAACCCCCTCAAACCCGGACGATCAGCTTGCCGGTATTCTCTCCCCTATAGAGCATCTCGATGGCCCCCATCGCGGCCTCGGGCCCGTCCAGAAAATGCTCTCGCACCGTCAGCTTGCCCTGCCTCAGCCAGCCTGCCAGCGCGTCCCGCGCCTCGGCCATCCGGTCCTTGTAATCAAAGATCAGAAACCCCTGCATCCGGGCCCGCGCGACCAGCAACTGGCGATGCACGCGCGGCCCGACAGGTATGGGGTTCCAGTCCGTTATGGCGGCAGTTCCACAGATTGTGATGCGCGCACCAACGGCGAGCCGGGCCATGACAGCATCCGAGATCGGCCCGCAGGTATTGTCGAAATAGCAATCCACCCCATCGGGGCAGGCCGCATCCAGGGCCGCCCCCACATCGCCCGCCTTGTAGTCAATCGCCGCGCCATAGCCGAATTGGTCAAGACATTGCCGCAGCTTTTCGGCCCCGCCAGCGATCCCGACCGTCCGGCAGCCCATTATGTTGGCAATCTGCCCCACGGCCGAGCCCACAGCCCCCGCCGCCGTCGACACCACGACCGTATCACCACGCTGCGCCGCGCAGGTCTCTCGCAGGCCGAAATATGCGGTGGTTCCGTTCAACCCCAAAATGCCAAGCGCATAGCTGCGCGGCAGATCTGCCTCCGTTACCTTGCGGTCGATCATGGCCCCGTCGACCAGAGCATGGGTCTGCCAGCCGAACATTCCATGGACGACATCGCCGGTTTCATAGTCAGGATGGCGCGATGCGATCACATCGCCGACGCCAAAGCTGCGCATCGGGTCGCCAATCGGCACCGGCGGCGAATAGTTCGGCACGTCATTGGCCCATCCGCGCATCGCAGGATCAATCGACCAATGCGATACGCGGACCAGAACTTCGCCCGCGCCCGGATTGGCCAGGGGCATTTCCTGCAATGCGAAATGCTCGGATGTCGGAACGCCGACGGGACGTTTGGCAAGGATCACTTGCAGGTTCTTCATCTCATTTTGCCTTCCGGTCTGCTGTTCAGGCCCAGCATGCGACGGACCGGTGCGCCCGACAATGTGAAAGCTCTGTGCGGAGGTCTTTTCTGGGGTTGTGCCGGGCGCGCATTCCCCGGTAAAACCGTCGGCGGAGACGTGGCCGAGTGGTCGAAGGCGCTCCCCTGCTAAGGGAGTAGGCCCGGAAGGGTCTCGAGGGTTCGAATCCCTTCGTCTCCGCCACTTGACCTTTAACCCACTGGTCAACCTACAGTTTTCCAAGAGCGAAACTGGCAAATCCGGCTCCTGCTACAGAACACTG
>NZ_JBTUJH010000117.1:0-11079 GCF_058343375.1 Alterinioella sp. | reverse complement strand
ACAAACCCGAGTGGGAAGTGATATTGCTGTCCGACCGCTCAATGATGAAGTGTCTCATAACTCACTCTACGGGTGACTTGTTTGGAGTGCTTATTTTAGCCAAAAACACCGTAAATTACCGCTGATAATGCGTTTTTAGGGTAGTTTAAATCACGGATTCAGGTTTCATGACAGAGCATCTGCATTTCCCGGTTGAGATTGTGCGCCAGCACGGCCGAGAACAGCCAGACCTGATTGCCGGCCCGTTTCCGGGTGGGGACGTAATCCATCTGGGTCTGCGACTTGAGTTCGGCGAATACGCCTTCCTGGGCGCCACGGCCATTGTGAAAGGCCAGCACTTTCCTGGCGGAAACCGGCTTGTTGGTCACGATGACCTTGAAGTCGTAGCCGTATTCGTAAGGAATGCACAGGTCCAGCTGGACCGGGCCCTTGTATTGTTTCCGGTTCCGGGTGCGAACGAATACGAAGCGGTAGCGATCATTCCAGCTTGCGGGTTTCCAGTCCGCCTCGAAGAAACTGCACTGCCGGTGGAGGTGGTGCCAGCGTTTCCTGCTCTCGACCAACGCCTTGAGGGCGTGGAAGCGCTCGAACGGCACGCTGATGGTGAACTGCACCCCTTCGGCATCGAGCGTGGGGACGATGTCATCGCTGAAAAAGGCACTGTCCAGGCGCGCTTCAATGATGCAGCGAGGCAAAATAGCCCGGATTTCCCGGATACAGGAGAGAATAAACGCCCGGGCGCCGTTGGAGTCGTGCACGTTCCCGGGCCGGTGCCAGACGTCGAGCACCTGTCCGGTCTGGGCAATGGTGCAGAACAGGGGGTAGTAGCTGCGGCTTCCTTTCTTTTTGCGGTTGAAGCCGACGGCCGTGCCTTCGGCGAAACGCCCGGTGGAGAGCACGGAGCCGTCGAAGTCCAGTGTGACCCGGGCAAGACCCAGTCCACCGAGTTGCTCCAGAACCCGCTGCCGGACCAGCCGGCGCAGGTTGGCGACACCGGTGTCATCCAGTCCCGCCAGCGTCCGGCTGACGGTGGCGACATCCGGCAGGCGCTTCAGCCCCAACAGGCGATGCACCATCGGGTCGTCCCGGTAGTAGCGCATATCCTGCAACCGGCGGTAACCGAGCAAGAGATGGGTGATCAACAGCAATACCACGACACCGTGACCGAAGTTCGGGCTAACCTTCAAATGACGGAAACATCCGTACAACTGCTGCTTCAGACCGATGCGGGAAAACAACGCCTGGTACAGCACAAGACCGGCAAACGAGATCAGCCGCTGATCTTCGAACCGGATCTCAGGAATGCGATGGGTTTTACGATGAATGGCCGCTTTGCTACACTTCATGTGAACGGTCTCCGTTGGTTTTGTTGGCTGGTTTCGCCCAACTCCGAGACCGTTTTTTCATGTCCGAAACGCATCTCTTCGTCGCCGTTCATGCCGTTTTCTGGACTTCACTTTTGGTGAAGTCCAGACACAACCGTGTAACAGGCGGTTCGACCTGTATACAAGCTGTTTCCTTGGAAAACGGCGCCAGATTTATGCAACTGTCAGGTCTATGCAACCCACCACAACGCAGAGCTATGAGTCGGGCGATATCGTTGCCCTTTCATTCGATACTCCGGAAGAGGAGGCGCGGTTTATTGCAGAAACAATTAAGGAGCTCAGGGGTGTTGCAATAAAGGAAGGTTCTGAAAGTCGCGGTCTTGCCTGGTCTGACATGGCTATTCTATTGCGCAGCGTTCGGAAAAATGGCGAGGCCATAATCAAGGCGTTGGCGGACGCAGGTGTTCCCTATGTCGTCGGCAGCATGAACAACCTGTTCGATACACCGGAAGCCCGTGCAGCCCGGGAGCTGTTCTACTTTATGGCGAATCGTCCGGGTGTCAGCCGCGAAAGCGTCCTAACCTGCTTTATTCATGAAAGTCTTCCGAACGGCGGTAATTCGCTGTTGATGACCGGTGACCAAGCCTCCCTACGGCCATCGGCGGTGCAGCGGCCTCACGGTAGCGCCGTTTTTCCCGCGGCAGCCGCCGAAAAGATGAATTTTGCGGTTTTCTGGCCAAATCCACCCGTCACCAGTACCTGGCGGCCGCTCGCGACGACGTTGACCCTTGCCCCGGTACTCAGGTCGGCACCGCACCCAGGGCACGGGCAATGCGACACCACTCAGAGCGCCACGGCGCCGAGGCGGGCAGATGGAATACGATGCGCCGGCAAGAACGTTCCACCCACACGGCGAGCTTGAGCAAACGCTCGCGCAAGGTCGTCACCGTTATGAAGGTGCGCTGGAAGACGAGCGGCGCCTGTTCTATGTAGCGATGACCCGCAGCCAGAAGTTCCTTTTCCTGACTTGGGCACCGGTTCCGGGCAATCAACTGTTTCAGAGGGTATCCCAGTTTTGGGAAGATATCTTGACGTCGAAATACGTCAAGCGCCGGCGTCAGGATTATTCGAAGCGGAAGAGACTGAAACCCACCCCCAAGGCAAGCGTTGCCAATGTTCTGCTGAGTTTCTCGGACCTCAAGTACTTCTTCGAGTGCCCCTACCAATTCAAGATGCGAATCCTGTATGGATTCAATCCTCCCATCGACGAAGCATTGGGCTATGGGAAATCCCTGCACGATGTTTTGGCGGAAGTACATGCACGAGCCATAGGAGGCGATATCCCCAGCCTGGAGGAAGCACGACGCCTGGTAGACACCCACATGCACACACCCTACGCCTATCCTGCCCTCAAGGAAACCTTGCGGGAGGCGGCTGTTCGCTCGGTTGAGAACTACCTGGTTGATAACCAGGACGACTTCGATAAGCTTGAGTTTTCAGAAAAGACCATAGAAATCAACCTGGGTGACGGCGTTACGGTGGCGGGTCGCATTGATCTCGTCAGGCGCACCGATACGGACGAGGTGTCGATCGTGGACCTCAAGTCAACGAAGCGGGCGCAAGCTGAAGACCTGACGGAAACCCAGCTCCATATCTATGCGCTCGGTTACCAAGAGCTGACAGGACGCAATGCGGATTACGTAGAGATTTACAATCTGGACGAACGCAAGCGGAAACCGCGCTCGGTGGACGAAGACTTCTTGGATGACGTAAAAGAAAGGGTTCGGGGAGCAGAAGAATCGCTGCGCAAAGGGGCGCTGAAGGCACGGCCAGCCAGGAAACGGTGTGGCACCTGCGATTACCGCCAGATGTGTACAGCGGGTGCCGAACAGCTCGTAGTGCCGGTCTGGCTCCCGGAAAGCGTCGCAGACGACGACCCGATCGACGATATAGCCCATCGCGCACCCGCTCCCGCCGCTGTGCCCTCAGCCTTCCGCCGCAAGGGTCACCGACGCCGGGTCCTCGACGCGGGTCGAGGCATCCAGCACCTCGATGGACACCAGGTTGCCGCTGTCATCGTAATCCAAGATGACTCCAGGCTTGTCCTCGTCGCTCTCGGCGACGGGGCCGGCCTTGAAGACCACCGTCAGGATATCGCTCTTGGCGTCGTAAGTGATTTTCATGGTGTTCTCCAGTATTTGTCGATCTTGCTGCTGCGGTAAGTGGTCACCACGGTCTCACCGCCGGGACCGGTGTCCACGAACACCCGCACCACGTACTCCCGGCCCTCCGGCGGCAATGTCACCCGCGACTGCCGCACTTCGCGCCCCGGACGGACCGGGATCACCTGTTCCGGCTGCCGGGCCACCTCCAGCACCAGCGCCTCGTCGAGCCCACGACGCGCCACCTGCCGCCGGGCATGGTCACTGAGGGTGATGGCTGCGTCATTCATGCGCCCAGTTCCTTGACCACGGTGGACTCGTTGCCATAGACGTCCACGACCTTCACCGCGATGCGCTTGTAACCACGCACCGGGAAGGGGTCCAACTCCAACCGCAGGGTGAACTCTTCCGGATCCACCTCGGCCTTGAGCGCGGCCTTGATATTGGGCTTCTTCTTGAAGTCGAAGAACATCTGGCAATCCACGAAGCAGTCGCCGTCATAGTTCTCGTCCAGATACCAGGCCGAGACATAGCCCGAGTCCGCGGCCTTGTATTCGGTGGTGCAGTGCTTACGGTCGAACAGCGCCACGCCCAGGAGCTTCACGCGCACCTGCCTCTCCTGGCCGTTCTTCTCGAGCACCGCCTCGATATCCGGCAGCGCCAGCGGCGAGAAGAGCATCTCCGGCTGCGTCACCTTGAGTCCCTCGGCCAGCGTGTCCGGCCGGATCATGATGAGTTCAACCTTGACCTTGCCGCGCTTCTCCAGGGCCGACTTCACCTCGCCCACGTTGGCCTCGAAGGCCCAGCCGAGCACGTGCACCTCGAGGATGCCGGAGGCCAGGGCGTCCTGCACGGCGTCGTGAATCTGCTTGGCCGTGACGCGCCCCGAGATCGCCCCGACGGAGATCGCGATCTTCTCCTCCTCGCTCTCGGCCACCGCGTGGACGAGGCCGGTCGCCCCCTGGATCGCGGCGTCCTTGCGGTAGAGGCGGCAGATCGTCTCGATGTAGTTCTCGAGCCTGGCCGCCT
Organism: Alterinioella sp.; assembly: GCF_058343375.1. Taxonomy (NCBI): domain Bacteria; kingdom Pseudomonadati; phylum Pseudomonadota; class Alphaproteobacteria; order Rhodobacterales; family Paracoccaceae; genus Alterinioella; species Alterinioella sp. The sequence continues at coordinate 6,563 of NZ_JBTUJH010000117.1, read as the reverse complement.
CGGCCGCGCCGCCCTCGCGGACGACGTAGCCCTTCCAGTCCTCCACCGAGTAGCGGCCCAGCGTCATCACCTCGAAGGGGCCGCAGACGCGGATGGCGTCTCGGTCCACCTTGGGCTGGTCGACCAGCTCCACCTTCTCGGGCTCGAGGTCGTAGGCGAGGCTCTTGAGGGTGACGCGCTCGACAGTCTTGTAGAGGAAGCCGCTGGAGACCGCACCGTTGCGGGTCTTGTAGTGCTCGAAAGTGGCCGACAGCAGGCGCTGGCGGGCAACGTTCACCGCCACGCGGGAGGTGTCGCAGGTGATCCAGCGCCGGCCCAGCTTCTCGGCGCAGAAGGCGGTGGTGCCCGAGCCGCAGGTGGGGTCGAAGACCATATCACCGGGGTCGGTGGTCATGGCGATACAGCGTTCGACCACGGACTCGGCAGTCTGGACAACATAGTCCCGTGTCCGCCCAATCTGCATGCTCTCCCAGCGGTCATTGATGGGGACATAGTCGAAATCATCGGCATACCTTTTGTATGTGATAACGGAACCTTCGACCAGTATCCGCCCCTTTTTGGCCAGTCGAGCAAGACCTTCAGGCGGTGTCTTCCAGTGGTTTCCCTTCTTCGGCGTATACACCCGACCTTCAAACTTAAATTCCTGTGGTGTACTTGTCTCTCCATCTGACAATAACGACGTAGTTCGGAACCGGCGACCTTGGGGAATCTCCCTCTCTCCACGGATCTCGGCCGCTGTCAAACGACGTGATGTGCTATCCAGCAGTTCGATGTGGTCGTAGCGGTCGAGTGACAGCTCGCCAGCCTGGCGTTTCAGATAGAGTTGTCGATAGCGGACTACATCTCGGCTTTTTGCGTACCAAATGAGGTAATCCACGGTGTTACCAAGGAGCGTTCCGGCCTGGCTCCCTGTCTTCTGAAATGTGATGAGTGCGACATAATTTCCACGTCCGAAGATCTCGTCCATGATCGTGCGCACGAGGTGAACGTTGTTATCGTTGATCTGCACAAACACCGACCCCGTCTCCGCCAGCAGTTCCCGACACAGATAGAGCCGCTCCTCCAGATAGGACAGGTACGAGTGAATACCCAGCGCCCAGGTGTCCCGGAAGGCCTTGATGGTGAACACGTCGTCGGCCGGATCCTTGGGGTCGTTCCTGGTCGAGTCCACCCGTTGCTGGAAGTTGGAGTCGTATTGGATGCCGTAGGGCGGATCGAGGTAGATCATCTGCACCTTGCCGCGCAGGCCTTCGTAGTGGAGCAGCGACTCCATCACGTGCAGCGAGTCGCCGCAGATCAGCTTGTTCTTCCAGCCTTCGTCGTGAGTGTAGAACTCCACGCGCCGCTTGGGCTCGCCCTCGCGCAGTTCCTTCTCCAGGTCGGCGAACAGGTGGCCCTGCCGGGACTCCTGCTCCTCCTCGGCCGCCCGGCGCGCCCGCTCGATGATCTGCGCGATACGCGGCTCGGAGACGATCTCGTTTCGCTGCAGCGGCAGCACCGGCACCTGCCGCCGGTTGCGCTTGCCGGCCCAGAACAGCACCGGGTCCGCCGCCGGGTCCATGTCCACCACCACCGGCCGCTCGTCGCCCTCCGGGAGCCTGCCCACCTCCAGGGCCTTGCTCCAGTCGTTGTCCATGGGCAGCGTGACCACCTGTTCCTCGCCCGGAATGAGGGGCGTGTGCCCCGTCTCCGGCGTGCGCGGCTCCTTGATATCGTCCCAGGCGTAGCGGGTGACCTTCTTGGGCGCTTTCTTCCGGCGGCCCGCAGTGGATTTGCGTGCCGCCTTTTTGGTGGCGGTCTTTTTCGCGGTTTTCTTCTTGGCTGCCATGGTGTGTCCTGGTTTCTGTACTGGATGCGTCGATCAGTCGATGCGCCACTTGGTGATGATGTTGCGCAGGGCCTTTAGCTGCCCGTCCGTGAGGGACCCCCTGTCCTGGAGCCGCTCCTGCATGGCCTCGACAAAGGATCGGTCGAATTTCTCGTGTGATTCTGCCCACGCAATTATCCGGTCGATCAGCGCCTGCGCTTCGTCCTCCGGCTCCTCCGGGTCTCCGGCCATGGGCCCATCACTTTCTGCCGGCTCCGGTCCACCGCCCGTCGGGGTTGGCGCTGCTGCACCGCCATTGCCTCCTGAACCCCCGGTACTGAGCCCGTTGGCCTCCAGGAAGGCCTCGACGGTGTTGTAGGCGTTCAGGAACAGCGGGCTGCCCGAAAACGACAGTGGACTCACCGGACCGATGGTCATGAACGAATACTGGCGGCTGGCGATGTCGAACGCCGAGTGGGGGTCGCGGAACATACGGTATAAATCCAGAGCCGCATCTGGGCCCGTGCGCGAAGACCCGACCAACTCTCTGAGTGCTTGGTATTCAGCGCCAAGGCTCAGGCCAAACCCGAAGAAGAATATCCGTAATTGTTGAAGGATCTCGGAATGTAGACTAGAAAGCGTTTGGCTGATAAACAGCCAGCCGAGTCCATATTTTCTCGTTGTTCTCGCCGCGTCAATTAATTCTCTCCGTACTTGGATTCCCGCATCGTTTTCGCGGGGCAAATCCCGTGCGGCAAGGCGGTGGGCTTCATCAATTACGACAAGGGCATTTAGGCTTTTCCCTTCCTTATACATGTTCTCTGCAATCAGGTTGACGCCTTCCAGGAGCCGCTTGATTACCAGTGACTGAATCTTTTCATTCCACAACAATCCTGCTGCTTGCTCTTTTGAAACATCAACGACCAACACGCGGCGCTGGACTGGGCTTGCATCCAGCAGCCAACTTATTGCTCCTTCTACCTTTTTCCGACCTCCTTCGTGGTCTTCCTTGAATAGCCGAACCACCGGAAGCCAGATTTCCTCAAATAACTCATCAGGGTTTGCTTCTTCGACAGCATCCCTAAGTCGTTCAGCCGCGGCACCCTCTCTTGCATAGATTTTGTTTCTAAGCTTCTCTTGCTTTAATAAAGCCCATGCCTTTTCAAATACTTCTTTCTCATGAAGTCGCGCTAGTGTGATCCCGGGTGTCTTCCTCATTGCCTCGACGAACTGATCGCACGCAGTATCCACCTTGTCTTGTGTCATTATCTGGAGCTCACGAAAAAAACGAGACTCAGCAAAAATCTGCTTGAGAAGATCCCATCGATCGAGCACAAGGTTTCGGATTGTCATGACGCGGACATTGCGGTCGCCCCTTTTAGCACGAATCAGATCGCCCAATGGAAGATAAAATTCGCCCACCGAGCCGTCACTACCCATGTCTTTTGAGAACTCCCCCTGCGGGTCGATCACCAGCAGCGCCATCTTCGGGTAGCGCGCGTAAGCGAGCAGGATCATCTTTGCCAGCACGGATTTTCCCGAACCCGTTTTGCCGAAGATGCCCAGGTGGTAGGCCTCGCCCGCACCATCCGGGCCGGTGTCGAAATGCTTGAACCAGAGCGGCAGCCGGGGCTTGGAGCCGTACACGTGGCCGAGGTAGAAGATCTGCTCCCGGTAGGGGCGCAGGACTTCATCCAGCACCTCATCGGTGACGATGTGGATGGGCGTGCCGGTCGAGGGCACGGTGCCCAGGATGCTCGGTTCATAGCCGGCCGAACCGCCCGCCTTGAACACGGCGCTGATGAGCATGTTGCCAAGGTGGGTGTCCTGGCGCTCGCTGACAGCGTCCACCCGCCCACGCTGGCGGATCAGGCTGCGCATAGTCGGGTCTTCGTGCCAGACGTTGCGCAGCTGTACCTCGGTGATCTGGCCGAGGGCGTAGTGGGGCGCCGAGTCCTGCACGTAACGGAACAGGGCCAGCTCTCCCACCAGTTTCCGGGAAACGGCGCTGCCCAGTACGTCCAGCGCCAGCTCCGAGGTGGAAGACGGCGAGCCGATCACGCCCAGTCGCTCGGTTCGGTCCACGATGGCGTCGAGTTCAGGTTTCTTGTCGTTCATGGATCAGATCCCGCTCTCGCTTCTGTAGCCGTGCATGGCGAAGAACACCTCGCCGATATCGCCGTCGTACTTCTCCGAGACCCGCTGTGTGGCGACCTGACGGAAGGCCGGCACGGCGCGGGCGAGCGACTTCACGGTGCGGTCGGCCAGATATATAGGATAAGGCTCGAGCATGGCCGCGGACGCACACTGGCTCCGCAGACCCTGGATGACGGTGGCAAGTCGATGCGTATTGCGCGCCACGGAGGCTGCCGTCTCGACGCGCAGCGCCGGCAGCCACTCGTGTGGCTTGTAATAGAAGACATGAACCTGGTCCAATGCATCAATGATATCATCGACAAGCGGCGCGAGAGCCCCGACCAATGATGACGGCAAATTGATGTGCCATGGCTGTGCCGGCTGTTCCAGAGGTAGCGGCCTGGTCAGTTCTCCGGGTTGCAGGATCAGGGTGAGCAGGCCACGATCGTCATGATTCTCTGGCCAGCCCACACGCTGACCGATCTCGCGCCGAGTTGCATACTTGGGCAGCGCAATGAACTGGCGATCGGAGCGCTCGGAACGCAAGAGCGTCCTGTATGCGCCCAGATATGACTCGCTATTGCGAATGAATTCCTCCCCACACTTGAGCGCAGTATGCGGTGCTGTATTCAGCGCCTGGTTGAAGTAGATAACAGGCAACGTGAAACTGCCGTCGATCATCACTAGGTCATGGGGCGCCTGCTGCGCCAGGCGCAGTTCGTTACCGACCATCACCGCGCGCAACACGGTGGAAGTCTCGGCGTGGTGTGTTTCCGTCCCGACATAGGTCGTGTGTCGGGGCTCCTCCCAGTACCGCGTCTCCGACGGTGGAGTCAATCCTTCCACGATCATGGCGGCGGCAGCCACCAGATCGATGGTCAGAAGACGCTCAATGGCGTAAGAACCATCCGTCGCACAGGTGGTGGGTATGGGTGGTGCGCCGAGTGAATGCTCGTTCAAAACCAGTCCGTGCTCATCCAGTTTCTCCCGGAGAGGCGCACGCTGGTTGCGCATCTCGGAGAATGTCGCCAGCAGCCGATCACCGACATCCGAGGTCTGGCTGAGAACCTCTTCGACCAGGGCGGCCGGCAGATCGGCAAATGGTGTCGGATCAGTGGACATGGTTTCCTCTACAGCCGGTGCCAAATGCGATAGCTTTCCCGCTCGAAATCCCGATAGCGCGGATCGCGATGTGCTCTTGGCAGGAGCCAGCGTTCGCGGAATGCCTCGAACAGATCGGCGGCGGACCTATGGAACCAGCGCAGTCTAGAATGCTCGCCACGGAGAAATTCTCGTGTGTTGTGCGCCAGCGGCGCAACAAAGATCTCCCTTTTTACCCCATGATAGATGAGGTCCGTCCTCAGACCAAGCGCGGGTAGCGCCTTGCGAATGATCTCGCGGCGATTGCGAAACCCGGTACCCCAACGACTGTCCTTGGCGGTGGCGATGCAGTTCTTCTCCGCGAAAGCGCGCAAATCCTGATATACGCCGTTGGTAAAATGAAACTCACCGGAACCGCGAGTAAAACCTATGCTGTGATAAACCGCTTCACCATTGAGGCGCAGACGGTTGTACAGCGATGACCTGCCCAGCGCGGAAGTGGTCGTGACCAGTGCCAGCCGGCCGTCGTGAGCGTCACCTGTGATAAGCGTCTTGCGCCCTCCATACTTGCGCTTGACAGCAAGTCGGACTTCGTCACTGGTTGCCAGCAATGCCACGAGCTTCCCGCAGAGTAGCTGCGAATACGGGGGGACTGCGCCGAGGACAAAGGCATCCATGACGGAACGAATCCGGCTGCGACGGTCCTGCTGGGTCCACCCAATCCATCGATCTCGGGGCCCTAGGGCGAACACCGGGTCACCGAGACCCAATATGCCGATGAGTTTGTCATTGGACTCATCGAGTACCAGGAACCGGATGCGTCTGCCGTAACCAGCAGAAACCGGGATGCTCCAATGCAGCCGTGCGTAACGGAACAGCAACTCCTCTTCGGTGTCCGGGCGGACTTCGACCAGGCAAGGTGATATTGCTGCTGGATCGACATCTGTTCCATTGGCTATCCGTTCGATGAGTTGCGACTCGTAGCGCTCCAAGCCGGCTCTCGAACGTTCAACACGATGTGCAACAGCCATTGCATGCGCCCGACGAATGGCGTCTTTGTCGGTTGGATCCGGCAAGGAAACCTCTCCACGTGAGACCAAAAATCCCTGTGCCCGCAGTGACTTCAGCACACGCCTGCGAAGTTCCGCCGGATCGATCTCCCACACGATACTGTCGTCACTCATTTGGCTTTCTCACCAATTTAAGGAACCTCTGATTTATTCATCGATTCGTCCATAATATGCCTTATCCATTGACTCACTACGACGGAGCTGCGGAATGCGCCAACAGACTCTTGCCGAAGAAGGTTTCGAGAAGTATCGCAAGCCGACCCGCCGGGAACAGTTTCTCGATGAGATGGACCGGATTATTCCCTGGGCGGAACTGTCGGCAGTAATTGAGCCATTTTATCCCAAGGGTGAAGGCCGGGGTCGGCCGCCCGTGGGTGTCGAGCGCATGCTGCGTATCCACTTCCTGCAACACTGGTTCAACCTGTCGGACCCGGCGGTGGAGGAAGCGC
>NZ_JBTUJH010000116.1:0-5115 GCF_058343375.1 Alterinioella sp. | reverse complement strand
TTCTCGGGCGAGGAACAGGGGCTGGCCGGCTCAACCGCTGCCGCCCGCATCGCGGCGCGCGAGGGCTGGCCGATCGAGCTGATGATCAATATCGACATGGTGGGATTGCGGCCCGCGCGTGCCGCTGACCCGCTGTTCATCGAATATGATCAGGGCAATGCGACCCCGGCCAATGATCCGGCCGCGCGGGCCTATGGGGCGATGGCCGCCCGGATGGCGGCAGAACACACTGGCCTGACAACCACTTTCAGCAATATCTGGGACAGCGATTACATGCCGTTCGAGGCGCAGGGCTTTGCCTGTATCGGGTTCTATGATGGCGGTGCCGAGCGGCCGGAATTTCACACCACGCGCGACCTGCCCGGGCTGCTGGATTACCCCCGGCTGACTGATGTCACGCGGGCCTTGGTGGCGACGCTGGCCATGGCGGCCGGGCTGGAAGGTTAGCCGTCCAGTTCACCCACCGGGATGATCGGAAAGAACTGGCCCTGGCTCCAGACGCCGAACCAATCCGTGCCATCCACCTCATGCGCATCGCCCAGATCGATCATCCGGTAAAATGTCTTGCGGTCGATCAGCGCCTCAAGCCCGGCCCGGACCATGACATAGGGCGAGGGTTCGCCGGTCTCATTGCGGGTCACGCGGACAGGATTGTCAGGGCCCGCGATCACCACATCACCGACCTGGGTGGTGAAACTCATGACCTGATCGGGCCCCTTTCCCGCCGCATCCATATCGACCGCGACAAAAGGCGCATCGACGACGCGGATACCGACCTTTTCCACCGGGGTGACAAGGAAATACTTGCCATCCTCCAGCCTCAGGATGGAACTGAACAGCTTGACCATTGCAGGCCGCCCGATCGGGGTTCCCATGTAAAACCAGGTGCCGTCGCGTTTGATCTCCATATCCAGATCACCGCAGAATTCGGGATCCCACAGATGCACCGGCGGAAGCTTGCCGCCTTTTTGCGCCGAAAGGGCGGCTTTCATCAGGCTTTCAGCACTTGGTTTCACAATGTTTTGTCCAGTTTCGTGTTTTGCCATTTGTGGTCGGCACCATACTTGTCTTAACTGGCGCAATATATTCTTTCCTGTGGAGCATTGCCATGTCTGACACCGAAAAGCTTGTAGGTGAGATCGAAAGCCTGGGGGCCATGCTGGTGCAGGCGCGCGCCTCGATTGCGACGCGGATCATTGGCCAGAGCGAGGTCGTGGACCTGTCGCTGGCGGCGATGCTGTCGGGCGGACATGCCTTGCTGGTGGGTCTGCCGGGGCTGGGCAAGACGCTGCTGGTCGATACGCTCTCTACCGTCATGGGGCTGTCGGCGGCGCGCATTCAGTTCACCCCCGATCTGATGCCGGCCGATATTCTGGGGTCGGAAGTTCTGGAAACCGCCGATGATGGCGCGCGGTCGTTCCGGTTCATCCAGGGGCCGGTATTCTGCCAGCTTCTGATGGCCGATGAGATCAACCGCGCCAGCCCGCGCACCCAATCGGCCCTGTTGCAGGCGATGCAGGAACATGAGGTGACGGTTGCGGGCGTGCATCATCCGCTGCCGGCCCCCTTTCATGTGCTGGCGACGCAGAACCCGATCGAGCAGGAGGGCACCTACCCCCTGCCCGAGGCGCAGCTGGACCGGTTCCTGGTGAAAATCAACGTCGATTACCCGGACCGGGAGACCGAAAAGGGCATTTTGCTGGCCACGACCGGCACCGAAGAGGCCAGCGCGCATCAGGTGTTCACGGCTGAGGAATTGATGGCCGCACAACGGGTCGTGCGCCGGATGCCGGTGGGCGATGCGGTGGTGGAGCTGATCCTCGATCTGGTGCGCGCCTGCCGCCCGGATGCCGCAGAGGCCCCCCAGATGGTGCATGATCATGTCGCCTGGGGGCCGGGGCCACGGGCGGCGCAGGCCTTGATGCTGACGGTGCGGGCGCGGGCGCTGCTGGACGGGCGGCTGGCCCCGACGGCCGATGATGTCATCGCCATGGCGCGCCCGGTTCTGTCGCATCGGATGGCGCTGAGCTTTGCCGCCCGGGCCGAAGGCGTGGAGCTTGAGGGCCTGATCGATCAGGTGACCGCGCGCGCGGCAAGGGTCGAGGCCGCAGCTTGACCACAGCCGCGCGCCACACAGCCGAAACGCTCAGATCCCGATCCGAGGCGGTGGCCGGCAGCCTGCCGGCTCTGCTGGCCGACGCGCAGCATCTGGCGGCGACGATCCTGTTGGGCGAACACGGGCGCAAACGCGCCGGCACCGGCGATGAGTTCTGGCAATACCGGCAGGCCGAAACCGGCGACCCGCTGCGCTCGATCGACTGGCGACGCTCGGCGCGGGCGGATGTGCATTTCGTGCGGCAGACCGAATGGCAGGCGGCGCAATCGGTGATGATCGGTGTCGATGATGCCAAATCCATGACCTATGCCGGGGCACCATCGCGGCCCTCGAAACTGCGCCGGGCGCAGACCCTGGCGATGGCATTGGCGATATTGGCGGTGCGCGGCGGCGAACGGGTGGGGCTGATCCATCTGGCCGAACCACCGCGCGGCGGTGAGGCGCAACTGATGCGGCTGGCGCAGGCGATGATGGAAAGCGACGGGGCCGGTGAATACGGCACACCGCACCCTCAGGTCATGCCAGCCGGGTCGCGGGCGGTGTTTTTCTCGGATTTTCTGGGTGAAATGGCCCCGGTCGAGAAGGCTCTGGGCCAGGCCGCCGATCGGGGCGTAAAAGGCGCATTGGTGCAGGTTCTGGACCCCGATGAGGAACGGTTTCCCTTTGACGGGCGAACCCTGTTCGAAAGCATGGGCGGCGCGATCCGGTTCGAGACGCTGAAGGCAGGCGGGCTGCGCGCGGCCTATCTGAAGCGACTGGCGGCGCGCAAGGCACATCTGAAGGATATCGCCCGGCGCAGCGGCTGGAGCTATCATTGCCATCACACCGGCGATGGTGCAGAGCCGACATTGCTATGGCTCTATCGGGCGTTGGAAAAGGTGCGGTTGTGATGGATCTGGGCGCGGGGGAAATTCCTTGCAAGGAATTTGCAAAACTCTTGCAAGAGTTTTCGCGCGCTTGCGGTAAGGGGGCGACATGATCGCAGGTTTGTCCTTCGCGGCCCCGCTGCTGCTGCTGGCGCTTGTGGCCCTGCCGATCCTGTGGTGGCTGTTGCGCGCGGTGCCGCCGGCCCCGATCCGACGCCGCTTTGCCGGTGTGGCGCTGCTGATTGGCCTCAAGGATGATGACAGCCAGACCGACAAGACGCCGTGGTGGCTGTTATTGTTGCGCATTCTGGCACTGGCGGCGGCGATTATCGGCTTTGCCGGCCCGGTGCTGAACCCGCCCGAGGAGCGGGTGGAGGACGGGCCGCTGCTGGTGCTGATGGATGCGTCCTGGGCCTCGGCCCGCGACTGGCCCGCGCGGCTGGACCGGGCCCGCGCGCTGATCGAGGAGGCCGGGCGCGATGGCCGCCCGGTGGCGCTGGTGCAACTGACCGATCTGCCGCCGGTGGGCGATGTGCCGTTTCAGGCGGCGGGCCGCTGGCTGGCCCGGCTGGACAATCTGGAACCGGCCCCGTTTGCGCCCGATATGGCGGCAGCGCTGGCCTGGGCCGATGCGACCCCCGGCGGCTTTCAGACTTTCTGGTTTTCCGATGGGCTGGATCATCCCGGCCGCGAAGACCTGATCGAAACGCTTGCCGGCGCGGGCGATGTGATCGTCTTTCAGGGCGGGCGCGACGTGCTGGCGCTGGGCCCGGCGCGGTTCGAGGATGGGGTGATCCGCCTGCCGGCGCATCGCTTGCAGGCCGGGGCGGCGCGCGATGTGACGGTCGAGGCCTACGGGCTGGACCCGGCCGGGATCGAGCGGCAATTGGCGCGCCAGGAACTGCGCTTTGGCGCGGCGGCCACCATGGCCGAGCTGGAACTCGACCTGCCGCCCGAATTGCGCAACCGGATCAGCCGCTTTCAGATCACGGGCGAACGCAGCGCGGGCGCGGTGTCGCTGACCGATGATGGCTTGCAGCGGCGCGAGGTCGGGCTTTTGGCCGGGGCCGCCGATCAGGAGGGGCAGGAATTGCTGTCGCCCTTGCATTATCTGCGCCAGGCGCTGGCCCCCACCGCCGATTTGCTGGAGGTCGGGCTGTCGGACATGCTGCTGGCCAGCCCCGATGTGATCATCCTGGCCGATGTCGCAACGCTCAGCCCCGATGAGGATGCCGGCCTGCAAGCCTGGGTCGATCGCGGCGGCATGCTGGTGCGCTTTGCCGGCCCGCGCCTGGCGGGGTCCGATATCGCCCGCGAAAGCCTTGATCCGCTCCTGCCGGTGCGGCTGCGCGAAGGCGGGCGCTCGGTGGGCGGCACCATGAGCTGGGGCGAGCCCAAGGCGCTGCGGCCCTTTGACGAGACATCGCCGTTTTACGGGCTGGCGATCCCGCAGGATGTTCTGGTCAGCTCTCAGGTGCTGGCCCAACCCGACCCCGAACTTGCCAGCCGCACCATCGCGGCCCTGGCCGATGGCACGCCGCTGGTCACCCGGGCCCGGCTTGGGCAGGGGCAGGTGGTGTTGTTCCACGTCACCGCCAATGCGGAATGGTCGACGCTGCCGATCTCGGGCCTGTTCGTGCAGATGCTGGAGCGGCTGGCCATTTCCACCCGCCCGGTGGACCCGCAAGCGCAGGATCTGGTCGGTGTCACCTGGGTGCCTGAAATGGTGCTGGACGGGTTCGGAACCCGGCGCGACGCCGGTGTGATGCCGGGCGTCGATGGCGTCGATCTGGCCAGCGCAGCATTGTCGCGCGACCTGTTGCCGGGGCTTTATGCCGGATCTGACCGGCGCGTGGCGCGCAATGTGATCGGGGCCGATGATACGCTTGCGCCCGCGACATGGCCCGCCGGTATCGCCATCGAGGGCATGGATGCGCGCCCGGTGGCCAATCTGGCCTGGGCGTTTCTGGCGGCGGCTTTTGCGCTGTTGCTGCTCGATTCGCTGGCCGCTTTGTGGCTGTCGGGCCGCTTGCCGGGGCTGGCGCGAACGGCGGTGATCTTGCTGGCCGTGGGCTTGATGGCCCCGCAGGCCCGGGCGCAGAGCGCCGCCGATGAGGCGCTGGCGCTGCTGGC
>NZ_JBTUJH010000115.1:0-16490 GCF_058343375.1 Alterinioella sp. | reverse complement strand
TCTGTCCATTCCCGGTCCTCCACGGTTGGTTTTGCAACTCCATGGAATACCAGAATGGACCGCCCCTGCCGGGGCATGCCCCGGCAGGGGCGCACAGCGCAATCTCCAACAAAATTTCCAGACGTCAGGTTACAGTACCGGTTTTGGTGCATCCTGAACTTATAGCGCGTCGCGCCTGATCGGATTCGAGCATTCATCGGCCGGACCGAGGCAGCGTTCGCGCAATCGAATGCGTTCGGGCCGGCCGGTGAATTCGATTTGGCGCGACGCGCTCTAAAATCGTCGCGCCGGTCGAGGGACCTGCGCCGTGAGTATTTGGACAAAGAAGAAGATGTTTGGCCCTGTCAGTCATCTTTGCGCCTGAAATATCCTGGGGGTCCGGGGGTGAAACCCCCGCTGGTCGACGCGCGACAGCGCGGCGAACCCATGGTTGTTTCAGCCGCCGGTATGGCTCATATGGCGCGACATCTGGCCATCGACGGCCTGTCGGGAATAGTCGAAATCATGGCCCTTGGGCTTGTGCGAAATCGCTGAACGGATCGCCTCCTCCAGCAGATCGTCCTGTGCCGACGCCCGCAAGGGTGCGCGCAGGTCGGCCATGTCTTCCTGACCCAGGCACATGTAAAGTTCACCGGTGCAGGTCAGCCGCACCCGGTTACAGCTTTCGCAGAAATTATGCGTCAACGGCGTGATGAAGCCGATCTTCTGCCCGGTTTCTTCCAGCCGCACATAGCGCGCCGGACCACCGCTGCGCTCATCCAGATCGGTCAATTTGTAGCGCTCGGCCAGCCGGGCGCGCAGATCTTTCAGATCCCAATATTGATCCAGCCGATCCTCATTGCCCAGATCACCCATCGGCATGACCTCGATGAACGTCAGGTCCATGTCGCGGCTGGCGCACCAGTTTTGCAGGGTGAAGAGCTCATCTTCGTTGAATCCCTTCAGCGCGACGGCGTTGATCTTGACCCGAAGGCCCGCTTTTTGTGCCGCGTCGATGCCGTTCAGAACCTGCGGCAGGCGGCCCCACCGGGTGATATCGGCGAATTTCTTCTCATCCAGCGTATCGAGCGAGACATTCACCCGCCGCACCCCCGCCGCGACCAGATCATCCGCGAAGCGCGCCAGTTGGCTGCCATTGGTGGTCAGCGTCAATTCGTCCAGCGCCCCGCTGTCCAGATGCCGTGTCATGCCTCGGAAAAAGGTCATGATGCCCTTGCGCACCAGCGGTTCGCCCCCGGTGATGCGCAGTTTTTTCACCCCCAAACGGATAAAGGTGGAGCACATGCGATCCAGCTCCTCCAGCGTCAAAAGCTCCTTTTTTGGCAGAAACGTCATGTTCTCCGACATGCAGTAGACACAGCGGAAATCGCAACGATCGGTGACCGAGACGCGCAGATAGGTGATGGCGCGGGCGAAAGGATCAATCAGGGGGGCGGATGTATTCATGGCATGAAACTAGCCTTGCGCATGGCGCGCCGCAAGTATTGATGCGCCGGGCGATGTCGCTTAGGGTCGCCGCATGAAACGAATTTCCCACATCGCGTTGTTCCTTGGAATGACGGCCTTTCTTGTTGGCTGTGCAATTAGCTTGCCGGGCTCGTCCGGGCTGCTCAACCGGGGCGACGGTGTCGGTTTTGACGCATTGCCGGACGATCCTGCACCGGACAGTAATGTTGCGGCGGATGCCTCGGAGCAGGTCGCGGCACCGACAGGGACGGCAGCCGAAGCTGTGGCTTCGGGGTTTCTTGGCATAACCGTGGCATCCCTTGGTGACCCGACCGACCCGGGAATGTGGCTGGAGACCCCCTATGTCAGAAGTGAGATGCCAGGCAGGGTTGTGTCGGAATTCGCCCAGATTATCCTGGTGACCTTGCGCCCTTCGGGCGGCGCTGTCGGGTCCGGCAGCCGGATCAGCCTGGCCGCGATGCAGGCGCTTGGCTATGACCTGACCGATCTGGCGACGCTGACGGTTGTTGCCGGGCAATAAGCAGGTGGATCGTCGGTTGTTTCCCGCATGTCTGGGCTGGCAGACAATGCACGAGGGGTTTTCCTGGGATATTCCTGAAACCATGAACATCGCGCGCCTGTGCTGCGATGACTGGGCAGGCATCGCCCCCGATCAGGTGGCCATCATCCATCTGGACGGGCAGGGTGGGCGGCAATGCTGGACCTATGGGCAGCTGAAACGCGCCTCGGACGGGCTGGCGGTGGCGCTGGCGGCGCGCGGCCTGCGGCGCGGCGACCGGGTGGCGATCCTTCTGGCGCAACACCCTTTCGTGTTGATCAGCCATTTTGCGGCGATGAAACTGGGCGCGGTGGCGCTGCCCCTGTTCACCCTTTTCGGGGAAGATGCGCTGCGCTACAGGCTGTCTGACAGCGCTGCGCGCGTGGTGGTGACGGACCCCAGCAATCTGGACCGGGTGATGGCCCTGCAGCCCGACCTTCCGGCGCTTGATCTGGTGATCTCGACAGCACCGGCCCGCGCGCCGGTTCTGGCGCTGCCTGATCTCATTGAAACGCCCGCGCGCGGGTTCCGGCCGGTGCTGACGGGGGCCGATGACCCGGCAATGATGATCTATACATCGGGCACCACCGGCGACCCGAAAGGCGTGCTGCATGCGCACCGGTTTCTGACAGGGCATTTGCCATGCATGGAATTGAGCCAAAGCCTGTTTCCGAAGCCGGGCGATATCGGCTGGACCCCGGCGGATTGGGCCTGGATCGGCGGGTTGATGGATATGGCGATGCCCTGCCTTTACTATGGTGTGCCGCTGGTCAGCCACCGATTTGCAAAATTCGACCCCGAGGCGGCGCTTGCCCTGATGGCGCGTGAGGCGGTGAGCAATGCTTTCATCCCGCCCACCGCCCTGCGTCTGATGCGCGAAGCGGGGCCGCCGGAGGGGTTGCGCTTGCGGGCGGTAAGTTCGGGTGGCGAGCCTCTGGGCGCGGATCTGCTGGATTGGGGCCGAGACGTGTTGCGGGCGGAGATCAACGAGCTATACGGGCAGACCGAGGCCAATCTGCTGGTGGCCTCCTGTTCTGTCGGCATGGATCGGGTGCCGGGGGTCATGGGTCTGCCGGTGCCGGGCCATGACGTGCGGGTGCTGGATGGGGCGGGGCGCGAGGTCGACGAAAACGAGGTTGGCGAGGTCTGTGTGAAAATGCCCGACCCGGTGGCATTCCTGCGATATTGGAACAAACCCGAGGCGACGGCGCAGAAAGTGGTGGATGGCTGGTTGAGGACCGGTGATCTGGCATGGCGGCGCAGCGATGGGCAGTTGGTGTTTCACGGCCGTGATGATGATGTGATCACCTCGTCAGGGTATCGCATTGGCCCGGCCGAGATCGAGGCAGCGCTGCTTGGCCACCGCGATGTCGTGATGGCGGCAGTTGTCGGCGAGCCGGACCGGTTGCGCACCGAAATTGTGGTGGCGCATGTGGTGCTGCGCGACGGGGCCGATTGGGCCGGGATGGAGCAGGCGTTGAAGGAATTGGTGCGCAGCCGGGTGTCGGCCCATCTGGTGCCGCGCCGGGTGGTGCGGGCACAGAGCCTGCCGATGACGGCGACCGGCAAGGTGATGCGGCGGGCCTTGCGCGGCGGGTGAGGGTGGTATCGCCGCGCGTTTCACGGCGCGACGACCGGGCGGGCGCGCCGCCTCAGGCCCCCTGGCGGGAGCCATCGGCGACCCGCATTGCCATGGCCCGGCCTCGGGTGGGCGGTGTGATGTCGTGGCGTGGCATTTGTGGCAGCGGGCGGGGGGCCAGCCCCCCGAACCCCCCGGAGTATTTACGCAAAGAAGAAGATGGGAGGGCCGATTGATAGCCCGGCCAGTCTTTGGGGCAGGGGTGTCAGTGTATTGCTTTGCGGATGCGACGGGTGAGGAACCAGACTGCCGCGACCACTGGCAGCACCAGAAGCGCGGTGAGGAGGGGTTTTTCGACACCGCCCTGATTGGCCACCGGTGCCAGCAGATAGCTGAGCAGATTGACCGCGTAATAGCTGATGGCGACAACCGACAGGCCTTCGACGGTTTCCTGCAATCTGAGTTGCAGGGCGGCGCGTTTGTCCATCCGGGCCAGAAGGTCCTGGTTCTGGGCCGAGCGGTCAACCTCGACCTTGGTGCGCAGAAGATCCCCGGCGCGTCCGGCCCGGTCAGTCAGGGATCTGAGCCGGTGTTCGGTGCTGGTGACGGTGCGCATCGCCGGATCGAACCGCCGCATCATGAACTCGGCGAAGGTCTGAAAGCCCAGAAGCCGTCCCTCGCGCAGCACCGCGACGCGGCTGTTGACGATGGCCTCATAGGCCCCTGTCGCGCCAAACCGGAAGGCCGAGCGTGACATCAGGGTTTCCAGTTCGGTGGCCAGTGTCAGCAGTTGCTCCAGCGTGGTTTCGGCCGCGGCGTCGCTGCCTGCCATGTCGTCCAGCAGCCGTGCCAGGCCGTCATCGATTGCGGCCATGTGGATGTTCAGCGCCCGCGCCCGCGGCAAGCCCAGCATTGCCATGGCCTTATAGGTTTCAATCTCGCACAGGCGTTGCAGGATGCGCCCGATCCGGGCCGGGCCGATATCGGGGTCGGTAAAAATGGCAAAGCGCATATGGCCGCCCATGTCGATCCGGAAATCGCTGGCGATGATGGCGCTGTCATCCAATATTGTGCTTGCCGCCAGGCTTTCGGATACGAACCAGGTTTTCAGGCGCTGCGAGATTTCAGTGTCGGGCATGACCCGGCGTTCGATGTGGATCTGCGCCGAGGTGATGCGCGCGCCCGGCGCGCCCGACAGCCATTCCTGGGGGAAAACCTCCCAGATTTCCGGGTCGAAGGCGCGCGCGCCCATCCCTTCGCCAAAGACCGTATAGGTCACAAACTCGGTATGCTGTTCCCATTTCAGCTGGAAGCGGCCGATCTGGCCGGAGAAATGCGTGGCCCCGGGCCGGGGATGCGGGGTGCCGTGGCGGTCGAGCAAGTCCAGAAGATGGTGCCGGTCGGCCTCCTGGTCGTTCAGCGGGCCGTCCTGGGGCCGCTTCATCGCCAGCAGGATGGCCTGGCTGTCCGCGCCGAGCATGGGAAAGGGCCGCGCATGCAGTTCATTGGCCAGGTCATAGCGCAACGGGTGGTCGGGGATCGGAGGCATGGTGGTTCCTTGTGATCTGGTCAGGCCCGGATAACCTATCATACCGATCATTCAAGGAAAAATTCAACAATATGAGCCCGTTATGGGTGTGCAGTTGCATGCAGGACCGGCTTGGGCATTGGTCATAAAGGAAAATCCCGGTGCGGCTGCAATTAATGGCCAGTTTGACGCGGGCCCCCTGCGGCACCGGCTTAGTTGTAGGACGCGAAAACCCCGTGTAAGACGACGCGCAACCCGCGCATGCGGACCAGGCGGAGCAGATGGAGGGGAACATCGTGAAGATTGGTGCACCGAAGGAAGTGGAACCGGGCGAGAACCGGGTGGCGATGACACCTGACAGCGCCACGCAGCTGCAAAAACTGGGTTATGATTGTGTGATCGAAACCGGCGCGGGCATGGCTGCCGGCTTTTCCGATGCCGATTACGAGGCCGCAGGTGTCACAGTGGTCAAAACCGCCGCGGCGCTCTGGAAAGCGGCTGACATCATCGTCAAGCTGCGCCCGCCCAATGCCACTGAGTTGAAGCGGCTGACCGATTCCAAGACACTGATTTCATTCTTCAATCCAGCCGGCAACGAGGCCGGTATGGAGATCGCGAAAGCCAAGGGTGCCAATGTCATCGCGATGGAAATGGTGCCGCGCATCAGCCGGGCGCAAAAGATGGATGCGCTGTCTTCGATGGCCAATATCGCGGGCTACCGCGCGGTGATCGAGGCGGGCAATAATTACGGCCGCTTCTTTACCGGCCAGATCACGGCAGCCGGCAAGGTGCCGCCGGCCAAGGTTCTGGTGGTCGGTGCGGGTGTGGCCGGGTTGGCCGCGATCGGCACTTCGACCAGCCTTGGTGCGATCACCTATGCCTTTGACGTGCGCCCCGAAGTGGCCGAACAGGTCGAATCGATGGGGGCCGAATTCGTCTATCTCGATTTCGAGGAGAAAGCCCAGGATGGCGCGGCCAGCGGCGGGTATGCTTCCGTCTCCAGCCCCGAATTCCGCGAGGCGCAGCTGGCCAAGTTCCGCGAGCTTGCGCCTGAAATGGATATCGTCATCACCACGGCGCTGATCCCCAACCGTGAAGCGCCCGAGCTGTGGACCGAAGACATGGTCGCCGCGATGAAGCCGGGCTCGGTGATTGTCGATCTGGCAGCGGAAAAGGGCGGCAATTGCAAACTGACCGTTCCCGATGAAAAGATCGTCACCGACAATGGCGTCACTATCATCGGCTACACCGATTTTCCCAGCCGGATGGCCAGTCAGGCCTCGACGCTCTATGCCAACAACATCCGCCACATGCTGACCGATCTGACCCCCGAGAAGGACGGCCAGATCCATCACGACATGGAAGATGACGTGATCCGCGGGGCGACCGTGACCTATCAGGGCGAGATCACCTTTCCGCCACCGCCGCCCAAGATCCAGGCGATTGCGGCGCGCCCGCAGGCGCAAAAACCGCGCGAGCTGACGGTAGAGGAAAAGCGCGCCAATGAGGTGGCCGCGTTTCGCACCCAGACCCGCAACCAGGTCGGGCTGCTGGCGGTCGGAACGGCACTGATCCTGTTGGTCGGCATCTATGCGCCCGCCAGTTTCATGAGCCATTTCATCGTCTTTGCGCTGGCCTGTTTCGTCGGGTTCCAGGTGATCTGGGGCGTGGCGCACAGCCTGCACACGCCGTTGATGGCGGTGACCAACGCCATTTCCGGCATCATCATCCTGGGCGCGCTGTTGCAGATCGGAACCGGCCAGTGGCTGGTGGTGACGCTGTCGACGGTGGGCGTCCTGATTGCCACGATCAATATCGTCGGTGGCTTCCTCGTGACACGGCGCATGCTCGCCATGTTCCAGAAATCCTGAGCCGGAGGGAATAGCTCATGTCGATCGGTATCGTTTCGGCGGCCTATATCTCGGCCGCAATCCTTTTCATCCTCTCGCTTGGCGGGCTGTCGGGCCAGGAAAGCGCAAAGCGCGCGATCTGGTATGGCATTGTCGGCATGGCGCTGGCGGTGCTGGCCACCGTGTTCGGCCCCGGCATCAGCAACTGGTTCCTGATCCTTGTCAGCGTTGTGGTTGGTTCGGTCATCGGCGTCTATGTCGCGGGCCGGGTGCAGATGACGGAAATGCCGCAACTGGTGGCGGCGCTGCATTCTTTCGTCGGCCTGGCGGCGGTTTTCATCGGGTTCAATGCCGAACTGGTGATGAACATGATCGTCAACCTGAATGCGGCCGACAATACGCAGGCGCTGGAGGCGCTGACAGGCTTTGCCGCGAGCGTGGCGGAAAAATCCCCGGTCGAACTGACGATCCTGAAGATCGAAGTGTTCCTGGGCGTGTTTATCGGGGCGGTGACCTTCACCGGATCGATCGTGGCCTTTGGCAAGCTGGCGGGCAAGATCTCGTCGAAGGCCGAAAAGCTGCCCGGCGGGCATATGCTGAACGCGGGCGCTGCTGGCTTGTCGCTGATCCTGTTGATCATCTATATGAGCACCGGCGGCGGTTGGGCCCTTGTGGCGATGTCGCTTCTGGCGCTTTTCATCGGCTATCACCTGATCATGGGGATCGGCGGCGCGGATATGCCAGTGGTTGTCTCGATGCTGAACTCCTATTCCGGCTGGGCGGCGGCGGCGATCGGCTTTTCGCTTGGCAATGATCTTCTGATCGTGACCGGCGCGCTGGTCGGATCTTCGGGGGCGATCCTGTCCTATATCATGTGCAAGGCGATGAACCGCAGTTTCATATCCGTCATCCTTGGCGGGTTCGGCAATACCACCGGCCCCGCCCAGGAGATCGAGGGCGAGCAGATCGCCATCGACGCCGATGGGGTGGCGGCGGCGCTCAATGAGGCCGACAGCATCATCATCATTCCGGGCTATGGCATGGCGGTGGCGCAGGCGCAGCAATCGGTCAGCGAACTGACCCGCAAACTGCGCGCCCAGGGCAAGAATGTGCGCTTTGCCATCCACCCGGTCGCGGGGCGTCTGCCGGGGCATATGAATGTGCTGCTGGCCGAGGCAAGGGTGCCCTATGACATCGTGATGGAGATGGATGAGATCAACGCCGATTTCCCCAGCACCGATGTGGTCATCGTGATCGGGTCGAACGACATCGTGAATCCGGCAGCCCAGGAAGACCCCAACAGCCCGATCGCAGGCATGCCGGTGCTGGAATGCTGGAAGGCGAAACAGGTTTTCGTGTCCAAACGCGGTCAGGGAACCGGTTATTCCGGTATCGAAAACCCGCTTTTCTACAAGGAAAACACGCGCATGTTCTATGGCGACGCCAAGGCTTCGATGGATGCGCTGTTGCCCAAGATCAATTGATCCGGCCCCGACGAACAAGACCCCCCCCGGCCATGAAGCATGTCTCGCAATGGCTGAGACAGGGTGCATCACCGGGCGGGTTGAAATCCTTGATTTCAGGCAGCGTCAGGGGGTCGGGTTTTCTGAAAGATGCAGCAGATCAGATCTGTCGCTCCCGAAGACCCGACCAGCGCCCCGGGGTGGCCCGGATTGCATGGCTGCGGCCTTTTGCTTGCCTGCCCCTCAAAAAAATATATCCTTGAGCCGAGTAGCAATGAAGCGTCGCAACAGACGAAACAGGACCATGGGTAACTTTACGTCAAATCAATCGCCGATGCGGCTGGCAGACGCGGAAAAACGCGATCCGCGCACGCAATTTGCGGCTTTGCCGTTTCGGCGCAAGAAGGATGGCTTGCAGATCCTGCTGATCACCAGCCGGGTCACCGGGCGCTGGATATTGCCCAAGGGCTGGCCGATGGACGCGATGACGCCGGCCGCATCAGCCGCGCGGGAAGCCTGGGAGGAAGCCGGCATTCGCGGCATTGTCAGCGAGGCCTGTATCGGGTTCTACTCCTATTCCAAAACGTTTCCGGGCAGTGATCCCTTGCCCTGCATCACGGCCGTTTTCCCGCTGGAGGTGCGCAAATTGGAGGATGACTATCCCGAGGCGGGCCTGCGCAAACGCAAATGGTTCACGCCCGCCAAGGCGGCCGCACATATCAGTGAACCCGATCTCAAGAAAATCCTGCGAAACTTTGACCCGGCGTGGGTGATGTAGCATGTGGCCCGCGCGCGAAACGCTTGCTTCTGAGCCACCAGGTATTACTGTGCCGCGACGATGATCCGATATACTCTGAAATGCGCCGATGGGCACAGCTTTGACAGCTGGTTCAAATCCGCCGAAGCCTTTGATGCTTTGGTCGCGCGCGGTATGCTCAGTTGTTCGATTTGCGGCAGCGACGCGGTGCAAAAGGCCATGATGGCGCCGCAAGTGCCCAAAATACCGGCAGAACCGGCCCCGGATGCGCGGGTATCGCTGTCTGGCCCGGTGACCCAGATGGAGGAGGCGCTGAGCGCCTTTCGCAAACATCTGGATGAAAACTCCAACTATGTCGGGGCAAATTTTGCCAAAGAGGCGCGCAGCATCCATCTGGGCGAAGCCCCCGAACGTCTGATCCACGGAGAGGCCAAGCCAGAAGAGGCCCAGGCCCTGATAGAGGATGGCATCCCTGTCGCGCCGTTGCCGGTGCTGCCAAAAGGCAGGAGCAACTGAAGCCATGCGCTGCATTATCACAGGCGCGTCGCGTGGCATCGGGCTGGCACTTGCCCGCCAACTGGTCGCGCGCGGCGACACCGTGATTGGCAGCTCGACCGAGCCTGCGCCGACCGGCGAGGATGTGATCTGGGATCAGCTGGATGTGACCGACGCCATTGCGGTGCGGGCCTTTGCCGCGCGCCATGGCGAGCCGCTGGATCTGCTGGTGTGCAATGCCGGCGTCTATCTGGACAAGCTGCAGGATCTGGAAACCGGTTTTGCCGCCGATATGTGGGCGCGCAGCCTGGCGGTCAACGTGACCGGCGTTTTTCTGACCGTGCAGGCGCTGTTGCCGCAATTGCGCGCAGCACCGGCGGCCCGGATCGCCATTATCGGCAGTCAGATGGGCAGCGATACCAATGCGCCGGGCGGCTCGTTCATCTACCGGGCGTCCAAGGCGGCAGCGCTGAATCTGGGGCGCAATCTGGCGGCCGAACTGAAGCCCGAGGATATCGCCGTGGGCATCTATCACCCCGGTTGGGTGCAGACCGATATGGGCGGCAAGGCGGCGGATATTACGCCGTCCAGATCCGCCGCAGGGCTTGTTGAGCGGTTCGACATGTTGTCGCCGGCAACCACCGGCTGTTTTGAGGCATGGGACGGCCGCCCGCTGCCCTATTGAACCGCCACAGCCGTCGTTTCGGCCCCGACCAAGGCCTGCAGGCTGAAGCCCTGGATATGCTTTGGATCGGCAAGGCCCGGCCAAAGGCGGCGGGGCGGCCGGGATCGCCAAAATCACCGGATTTTCAGCGGGCGTAAGGGGCAAGCTCGGCCCGCGCGCGCATCACGCTACCTTCACGCGGTTTTGTGTGCATCTGCGCGCAACCGGTTCTGCGGCCTCACCCGTTTCCTGCGCGCCGCATGCGCCCTATCTATTGCTTATCACGAAAGGCGCGGCCTCCAAATTCCCAATCTCCCCCTGTTGGCCCCGCTTGGGGGCTGCGCCCGACACACCCGACGAATTCCCGCACGCGCCGGGATTTGCCCTTCTTCAGGAAGATTCCAAGCCTGCGTGCGCCACGAGGTGTGGTGTGGAGACCGACCCCGCGCAATGTGCCCTGCACCGCGCGTGGGGTCGGTTCTCTGACATAGGCTATGCGCCTAGCTGCGGGCCAGAACCGACGCCGCGATCTGGTCTATTCGTTGGCCCACTTGCGCAGGCGACATGCCGGGGCTCAGATTGTCATCATAAAGCATCCTGAGCAGCATTTCGTCATGGCGCGTCAGCACGCCATATTCCTCATCATCATTGAAAATGGAGGGCCGGGCGGCGTCGCTGTCATTGCACAGCCCCATGCCCTGGGCCAATTCTTCCTCGATGCAGGATTGGCGCATCAAAGGCGGCAGCTCGGCCCGGACCACGGCGATGGCCTGCACATAGCCCTGCGCCGGGTCAACTGACGGTGTCGCGACAACCATGCAAAACGTATTGCGCCGCATCCGGGTGATGGCGTTGGTCGCGCCCCGGCTGAGGTTTGGCGCGATCTGGGCCAGTAATGGCCCCGCATTGGCGCGCTCAGTGTCGCTCAGCACCAGGACATAAAAGTTCGGCACGCCTTGGGTCACACGGATCGGGTGGCGGGTGGCGCGTTGCAGGCGCTGCGCGACACCACGCACCGCCGACAAATCCGCGCGCTGCTGCGCCGCGCTCACTGATGCGCCAAAGCGCAGCCCGATGCGAACCGGCTGTTCCCAGCGGCGCAGAGGGGCCAAAGCGCCGCTGCGCATTGGGCCGTTCGCGGTCAGGAAGTATTCGTTGCGCATGGCAATCGCCATGAAATTGCGCGCCAGCGTTGCCGCATCGACATCACCGCCAGCGTTTCGATCCTGACGCAGATAGCCGCGACCGACCAATTGCGCCTGCATCTGGTTGTAGTAACGGTTCAGTGGCGACAGGTTCGGAGCCAGAATTGTAATGGGCGAGGCGCTGACGCGCGTAACCGTCTGTGCGGTGGTGGATTGCGCGAATGTGACGCCTGCAAACACCAGGGCCAGGGTCAGTAGGAGATGGGCAATCGCGCCCGTTGCGGGCGTGTTGCGAAAAAAGATCATGGATCCCTCCGGCTGCGGGGTCGAACGGGGTCGGATGATGACAGGGCATCAAGTGAGCCTGCATTCTCTGCGCTCAATGTAAGCGCTGTCAATCAACAGGTCGAAAACGTGATCGGCAGGATTGCAAGGCTTGGGTAAGGCAATGCACACAAGGTTCTGATAATATGTGAAAAAAGGGACATTGCGGGGGTGATCACTTTTTTGCCGCTGATCGCGAAAAGGTGAGGCCGCGGTGAGAATCGTCGCTAAAGCGGGGCCGTCAGGCCCGCCGATTGCAATTGGTTGAGCCGCGCATAGGCCCCGTTTTTCGCTATCAGGGCGTCATGCGTGCCCTCTTCGATGACGCGGCCCTGATCCATCACGATGATATGATCGGCGGCGCGGATGGTGGATAGACGATGCGCGATAACCAGCGTTGTGCGGCCCTTTGACAAGCGTTCCAGCGCCTGCGCGACCAGCTGTTCGGATCGTGCATCCAGCGCCGAGGTCGGTTCATCGAGCAGCAGGATCGGGGCATCGCGCAGCATGGCGCGGGCGATGGCGACGCGCTGGCGCTGCCCGCCTGATAGCGAGCCGCCGCGCGGGCCGACGGGAGTGTCAAGCCCGAGGGGAAATTCATCTGCAAAATCCGTGACATGGGCGGCAATGGCTGCGGCGCGGATATCGGCCTTGGTCGCATCCAGCCGGCCAAGGCGGATATTCTGCGCGATGGTTTCGTCAAACAGCGCGGTCTCCTGACCGACCAGCGCGATCATATCGCGCAGCGCCTCAATATCGGCCTGGTCAATTGGCGTTCCAGCAATCGTGATCTGGCCGCCTGTCGGATCGATCAGCCGCGTCAGCAACGAGAATACGGTGCTTTTGCCGGCCCCTGACGGGCCGACCAGCGCAGTGGTTCTGCCCATCGGCGCGGTGATGCTGAAACTCTGCAAAACCGGCGTCTCGCCATAGGAAAAATCGACATTTGTGAAAGAAACATCCCCGGTTTTCAAAGGCTTGGGGGTGGCGGGCGGCAAGATCGTTGGCTGGGCCTCAAGCACCGCATAAAGCCGTTCCAACGAGGCCATCGCGGCCTGAATTTGGCCCGCAACCGCAGACAGGCGGCGCAGCGGATCAAAAACCAGCGCCAGGGCGGTGAAGAAGGACATGAATTCGCCGACGGTCTTTTCACCGGCGATGATCTGCTGGCCACCATAGATCAGGACCGCCAGAAAACCGATCGCGGCGATGATGTCGATAACCGCCGGATTGGCCGCCTTGCCGCGTTCTGCGCGCAGTTGTGCGGCCAGAAACCCGTCGACCTCCCGGTCAAAGCGGGTCGCCTCATATTCTTCCAACCGATTGACTTTGATGGAAATAATCCCGTGGAAGATTTCATCGAGCTGGGTCGAGAGGCGCGCGGCTGCCTCACGCGCGATGCGGCTGGTGGTGCGGATCAGTTTTTGCAGGACCCAAAGCGGGATAATCAGGACCGGCACGCCGATCAGCGCCAGCAGCGCCCATTTCCAGTCCGAGATCATCATCACCGTCAAAAGCGAGATGACCGAGATCGTATCGCGCCCCAATGTCATCAGCGTGGCACTTGCAACCCCTTGTAATGCTTGGGTATCTCCGCGAACACGTTCGATCAGCGCGCCTGGGGCGTTGTCCTGGAAATAGCGCGCATCGAGGCCCAGAAGATGGCCGAGCAGTCGGGTTTGCAGGGCGGTTGTGACGCGCAGGCCGATGGTGACGATCAGCACCCGCTGACCGAAGCCCGATAGCGCCCGCAGAACGAAAATACCCGATATCGCCAGCGCCACCCAGGTGACGGCAGAGGCATTTCCATCAATGAAAACAAGGTCAAAGAGCGGCTGGATCAGGTAGGAAATGGCCCCAAGCGTGCTGCCTTCGATCACCATCAGCCCAAAGGCCACGATCAGCAGCGGCCAGAACACCACCACATGATCGCGCCAGAGCCGGATCAGCAGGTTTTTTGACGGCTCATTCACGGCGCAAAATCCAGTCCATCAAAGAAAAAGTGACACGAGTGTCACTAAAAAATGACGCAAGTGTCACAAAATCATAGGTCGTATCGACCCAATCGAGAAACCCGATACCGGTTTCAGCGCGCGCCCTGGCATAATCCGCGACGAACGCATCCAGAATGCCGGTGCGCGAGATCCGCAGATGGGCGTATTTCCAGCTCAGTTGTCGCGCCGCCTCGGCCGGGTCGGTGCCCTGGGCCAGCAGATAGAGAACCGAAGCCAGCCCGGCCCGGTCAGCGCCGGATTTGCAATGCAGGAAGACCGGCTTTTGCGCGGCCTCGATCAGATCCAGCGCGGCATGGATTTCGGCCGGTTTGGGGGCGGTGCTGGAATAGAGCCGCCCATTGACCAGGGTAATGCCATGCGCGGCGCAGGCCTCGGCCTCCAACAGGTAGCTGCCCCATTGGTTCTGGCCGCGAAAGTTGATGATGGTGCGAATGCCCATGGCGGCCAGAGCCGCGACATCGCCCGGTGCCGGTTGATTGCCGCGCCAGATGCCAGGCGCGATCCGGGCGCGGTTTTTCCAGATCAGTCGGATCAGGCCATGATCGAGCACATGCATATCATAATAGGCGGCGCGGCGCGCAGCGGGGGCGTTCAGATCGGCACCCCAGCCGGCGCGCCAAGCGGCCAGCCGGGCGCGGCGGCGGGCGCGTTGATTGCGCAAGGCGGTGCGGAGGGTCTGGATCATGGAAATGCGGGGTGCCTGAGATTGCGCCATGGGGGTGCTGATTACGCCGAAACCGGGTTCTGCCACAAGGCTAGGGCAGGATATAGAGCCAGAACGAGGCGGTGACGACCGACAGCGCGGTGCCCACCAGCACCGCCGAGGCCGCGACCCGTTTGGCGACGCCATACATATTGGCGAACACATAGGTGTTGATGCCGGGGGCCATGGCGGCGGTGACCACGGCACTGCGCAGTTGCGCGTCGTCGATGCCGATCACCGCCCGGCCCATCATATAGGCGATGGCGGGATGCAGCAGCAGCGACAGGGCGCAGATATAGGCGATGACCTTGGCGTCGCCTTCGGGGCGGTAGCGCACCAGCACGCCGCCAAGGCCGAACAGCGCCACCGGCAGGGCGGCGCGCGCCATCAGATCAATCGCATCATTGGCGACCTGGGGCATCGGAAACCCGGTCAGGTTGACGATAAAGCCAAGGCCCACCCCGATCATCAGCGCATTGCGGAACATCGCCTTGGCCACGGTGACGGCGACCCGGGCCGGGTTGCGGCTGCGCGCGGAGATGATCTCCATCGTGGTGATGCCCAGGCAATAGGCGAAGGCGGCATGGACCGAGACGATGGCAAAGCTGGGCCCGAGGGCGGCGGTGCCATAGGCGCTTTGCATGATGGGCAGGCCCAGAAGCACGGTATTGGCAAACAGGGCGGAAAAGCCGATGGCGACGGAATCGGGCCAGGGGCGGGCAAAGATATGGCGCGCGCCAAGCAGGCCGAGGGCAAAGCTGACCAGCGACCCGGTGTAGAAGGAAAGCAGCAGGGGCCAGTCGAAATTCTGCCCCAGATCGAGCGAGGAAATGGCGGCGAAGAGCAGGCTGGGAATGGCAAATTTCTGGGTGAAGCTCATCAGCGCATCGACGCCGTCATCGCTGAACAAGCCGCGCCAGACGGTCAGATAGCCCGCCCCCACGACAAGAAAGACCGGCAGCACGATGAAGACCAGATCCAGCATTCAGATCTCGTAATCGATCTGCATCCCGTCATAGGCAGGCGTGACATGGTCCGGGGTTTCGGCTTTGAGCGTGCGGTAATCGAGGTCGATATGCATATTGGTCAGCACGGCGCGGCGCGGGGCGATCTGGGCGATCCAGTCCAGCGTGTTGTCCAGATGGGTATGGGACGGGTGCGGGTGGCGGCGCAGCGCGTCGATGATCCAGCAATCGAGCCCTTCCAGGGCGGTGCGGCTTTCGGGATAGAGATCAGAGACATCGGGCAGATAGGCGAGATCATTGATGCGAAAGCCGAGGCTGTCGATATTGCCATGTTTGACGCGAAACGGAGTCAGCGTCACCGGGCCGCCGGGGCCATCAATGGTGACATCGCCTTGCATCGAATGCAGATCGAGGATCGGCGGGTAATCGGAGCCTTCGGGCTGCACGAAAGCATAGCCGAAGCGCGAGATCAGATCGTTCTGGGTGGCCCCATCAGCATAGACATCCAGGCGTTTGCGCATATTGATCACGATCATGCGCAAATCGTCGAGCCCATGGGTGTGGTCGGCATGGGCATGGGTGAAGACCACGCCCTGCAGCGCGCCGATGCCTGCATCGAGCAATTGGGCGCGCAGATCGGGCGAGGCGTCGATCAGCACCGCGGTGGTGCCGTCATCGGTGCTGCGTTCGATCAGCAGCGAACAGCGCCGCCGCGTGTTGCGTGGCTCGGACGGGTCGCAATCGCCCCAAATCCCGCCCAGCCGCGGCACGCCGCCGGAACTGCCGCAGCCCAGGATGGTGAAACGCAGGCGGGCCATCAGGCGGCCCCCTCCCAATTTGCGGCTTTGCCAAACAGGCGGTCGAAATTGCGGCTGGTCTGGGCGAAGAATTCCGCCACTGGCAGGGCGAAGGTTTCGGCGGCGCGGGTGGCGGTATGGGCGGTATAGGCCGGTTCATTGCGCCGCCCGCGATGGGGCGGCGGGGCCAGATAGGGCGC
>NZ_JBTUJH010000114.1:0-28423 GCF_058343375.1 Alterinioella sp. | reverse complement strand
GCCTAAGTTGTTGGTCATGGAAGGCACAACCCTTCACCACGCCACAACACAAACACACAAACACACACTGCACATATAAAGGACTATCCCCATGAAATCCCTCACCCTCACCACCGCCCTCATTGCCGCTCTGGTCGCTCCGGTCATCGTCAATGCCGGCCCCGCCGCCGATATCTTCGCCGCCGAAGCCGTATCGAATGATGAATTCGTTCTGATGACCTCCAGCACTGGCGGCACCGTCGGCGCGGCGATTCTTCTGGCCGAAGCCCTGTCCGATGATGAACGCATCATCGCCCCCGGCATTGTCGGTGCCGAAGTGATCTCGACCCAGAGCTTTGGTGCCAATAGCGCTGCCGCCCGCATCTTTGCCGCTGAAAGCGCCTCCGACTAAACCCGCGGATTGCGCCCGGGAGCCAAACCCGGCGGGGTCGACCCTCCCCGACCCTGCCGGTTCTTCCGAAAATGCCCCCCACGCCCCAGGCGCGGGGGGTTTTTTCGTTGGAGCGTGTCGCGTTAGATCCGTTCAATCGCCAGGGCAATGCCCTGACCGCCGCCGATGCACATGGTGATCAACGCCTTTGACCCGCCAATACGCTCAAGCTCATAAAGCGCCTTGATGGTGATGATGGCACCGGTCGCCCCAACCGGATGGCCCAGCGCAATCGCACCGCCATTGGGGTTCACCTTCGCGGCGTCCAACCCCAGGCCCTTGTTCACCGCCAAGGCCTGCGCGGCAAAGGCTTCGTTCGATTCGATGATGTCGAAATCACCGATGACAAGGCCCGTGCGGGCCAGCAGGTTTTCGACCGCAGGCACCGGGCCGATGCCCATCACCTCGGGCCGCACCCCGGCATGGGCATAGCCCAGCACCCGGGCGCGGGGTTTGAGGCCAGCCGCCTCGGCCGCCTCGGCCCGGGCCAGAACAATCGCCGCAGCGCCATCATTGATACCCGAGGCATTGCCCGCGGTAACCGATCCATCCTTCTGGAACACCGTGCGCAGACCGGCGAGCTGTTCAAGACTGGTGGATTTGGGATGCTCATCGGTGTCGAAATCAACCATGTCGCGCTTGATCTTGACCTGAACCGGCGTGATCTGATCGGCAAACCGGCCCTCGGCGATGGCCGCGGCAGCGCGGGTCTGGCTTTCCATCGCAAAGCGATCCTGCGCCGCACGGCTGATATCATGTTCAGCCGCCACATTTTCCGCCGTCACCCCCATATGCCCGGTGCCAAAAGGACAGTTCAGCGCGCCCAGCATCATGTCATTGGCCCCGGCATCGCCCATCTTCTGGCCCCAGCGCGCGGCAGGCAGGATATAGGGCGAGCGGCTCATGTTTTCCGCCCCGCCGGCCAGCCCGAAATCAGCATCCCCCAGCATCAGGTTCTGCACCACCGAGACAATCGCCTGCACGCCCGAACCACAGAGCCGGTTCACATTCATCGCCGGTGTGGCATCGGGAATGCCCGCCTGCATCGCGGCGACCCGGCTCAGATACATGTCACGCGGTTCGGTATTTATCACATGCCCAAAAACCACATGGCCGATCTGGCCGCCCGCGACCCCGGCACGCTCCAGCGCCGCTTTGGTCACAACGCTTGCCAGATCAATCGGCGGAGTTCCGGCCAGCGCACCGCCAAAGGTGCCAATCGCCGTCCGCGCCCCGGACAGAATTACGATATCGGTCATTGCTTCTCCTATTCAGGCATTTGCCCCATCCGCAGATAGTGGCCAAGACCATTCCCCGAAGCGAAACCTAAAAGGATTCGCCGCGCGCTGCCATCGGCCGAAACGACGCGCGGCGTGATATTGCTGCGGCGTCAGCCAGCCGAAAACTGCATCGAGGCCACCTGTTGGAACATGCCCGTTGCACGCAGTTTCTCCAGCACCTCGGCAGGCGGCTGTTCATCGAGGTAAAGCAGCGCAATCGCCTCTTTCCCGGCCCCCGACCGGCCAAGCGTGAAATTGGCGATATTGACGCCGTTCTCGCCCATGGTCTGGCCCAATGTCCCGATGATTCCGGGGGTGTCGTCATTGGTGGTGTACAGCATGTGTTCGCCAATCTCGGCGTCGATATTGATACCCTTGATCTGGATGAACCGCGGCTTGCCGTCGGAAAACACCGTGCCCGCAATCGAGCGGTTGCGCAGCGGTGTCTTGATCTCCAGCCGGATATACCCCTCGAACGCGCCCGATTTGTCCTGCGTGGTGGTCGAGATCTCGATGCCACGTTCGCGCGCGATGACCGGTGCCGACACCATGTTCACATCCGGGTTGATCGCCTTCATGATGCCTGCGATCACACCGCAATTGAGCGCCTCAAGGTTCATTGTGCTGGCCACACCATTATAGGTGATGTGAATTTCCTCGATCGCTTCTTTCGTCAATTGCCCCACAAAACTGCCCAGATGTTCGGCCAGTTTCAGCCACGGCCCCATGATCCTGGCTTCCTCCGCCGTGACCGAGGGCATGTTCAGCGCGTTCTGCACCGCCCCCGTCAGCAGGAAATCAGCCATCTGTTCGGCCACCTGCAAGGCGACGTTTTCCTGCGCCTCGGTGGTCGCGGCACCCAGATGCGGGGTGCAGACGACATTGGGCAGGTTGAAAAGCGGGCTGTCGGTGGCGGGCTCGGTCTTGAACACATCGAACGCAGCACCTGCGACACGGCCCGATTTCAACGCCTCGGCCAGCGCATCCTCGTCAACCAGGCCCCCGCGCGCGCAATTGATGATCCGCACGCCCGGCTTCAGCTTGGCGATATTCTCACGGCACAGGATATTGGCGGTCTGCTCGGTAAAGGGCACGTGCAGGGTGATGAAATCGGCGCGCTTGAACAGCTCCTCGAGCTCCACCTTCTGCACGCCCATTTTCTCGGCCTTTTCCGCGCCCAGATAGGGGTCATAGGCGATGACTTTCATCTTCAGCCCGCGCGCCCGGTCGCAAACGATGCCACCGATATTGCCGGCCCCGATCACGCCAAGCGTCTTGCCGGTCAGCTCCACCCCCATGAATTTCGACTTCTCCCATTTACCGGCATGGGTCGAAATGCTGGCCTCGGGGATTTGCCGGGCCACGGCGAACATCAAGGCGATGGCATGTTCGGCGGTGGTGATCATGTTGCCAAAGGGCGTGTTCATCACGATCACGCCTTTCTTCGACGCCGCGACCTTATCGATATTGTCGGTGCCGATCCCGGCCCGGCAAATCACTTTCAGATTGGTGGCGGCATCGAGGATCTTTTCGGTAACCTTGGTGGCCGACCGAATGGCAAGGCCGTCATACTCGCCGATGCGCGCCAAAAGCGCGTCCTTGTCCTTGCCAAGTGACGGTTCGAAATCAACGTCTATGCCGCGGTCGCGGAAGATCTGGACTGCGGTTTCAGACAGGCTGTCGGATACGAGAACTTTGGGGGCCATCTATCTGGTCCTTTGATTTGAAGTTGAGCAGACCGGCCGCCAGGGCAGAAAATTCTTCCCGGAAGAATTTTCCACGCCGCAGAATTTTCAAGAAAATTCTGCTTCCCGGGCGACCGAAAAAATCTTCCGGCTTACGATTGCGCGCCGATCTCGGCGTTGAACGCCCATTCGATCCAGGGCAGCAGCGCCGCAATATCCTGCAGTTCCACCGTCGCGCCGCACCAGATCCTCAGGCCCGCAGGCGCATCGCGATAGGCCCCAATATCATAGGCCACGCCCTCGGTCTCAAGCCGCCTGGCCACGGCCTTGGCGAACGCAGCACCATCAGCGATCCGGTCATCGGTGAATTTCAGGCACACAGACGTATTCGACAGCGTCGCCGGATCCTGGGCCAGAAAATCAATCCAGTCATGCAGCTCGACAAAATCCGCCACCGCCTTGGTGTTGGCATTGGCGCGCGCAATCAGGGCATCCAGACCACCGATCTGGCGCGCCCAATCCAGCGCAAAAAGGTAATCCTCGACGCACAGCATCGACGGCGTGTTGATCGTCTCGCCGCGAAAGATGCCTTCATTCAGCTTGCCGCCCTTGGTCAGCCGGAAGATCTTGGGCAGCGGCCAGGCGGGAGTATAGCTTTCCAGCCGCTCGACCGCACGGGGGCTGAGCACCAGAACCCCATGCGCCGCCTCGCCGCCCATCACCTTTTGCCAGGAAAACGTCACCACATCCAACTTGTCCCAGGGCAGATCCTGGGCAAAGGCGGCGCTGGTGGCATCGCATAACGTCAACCCGGCCCGATCCGCCGGGATCACATCGCCCGAAGGCACCCGCACACCCGAGGTGGTGCCATTCCAGGTAAAGCAGACGTCATTGTCATAATTCAGCGCCGCCATATCGACGATCTCGCCATAGGGTGCCTGGTGTTCGCTGGCCTCTATCTTCAGCTGCTTGATCACATCGGTGACCCAGCCAGCGCCAAAACTTTCCCACGCAACCATCTGCACCGGGCGTTCGCCCAGCAGCGACCACATCGCCATTTCAAAGGCCCCGGTATCAGAGCCCGGCACGATGCCGATTCGATAGCTGTCGGGAATGCCCAGAATCTCGCGCGTGCCGTCGATGGCGGCTTTCAGCCTGGCCTTGCCAATAGCGGCGCGGTGGCTGCGGCCCAGCGGGGCATCGGCCAAAGCCTCCAGAGTCCAGGTGGGGGGTTTGGCGCAGGGGCCAGAGGAAAAACGCGGATTTACCGGCCGCGTTGCCGGGGTCGTCATAACCATGAATGGTATCCTTACAGATAAGCGCCCCTCGTTGGGGAGGGGTGTCCCACCTGCGGGGATAGGGCCAAGCCCGGTCTGGCACAAGTCGGAAAATGCCTGTATCCGGTCGGAAATGCCGCATCGCGGCAGGCCCCTGTCCACGATCGGAAACCCGCGCCTCATGTTCATCGCCACGCTTCTGACCGCGCCCGACCGCCGCCTTGACCCCGCGTTGGTCGGCAGCCTGCGCAATGCCTGGGGCGGCGGCGATGTCTTTTGGCTGGCCCCCGATCAGGCCGCCGAATTTGCCGTGCCAAGACTGCCCGCCAACCAATGGGATGTCTGGGACAGCTTGCAGGCGCAAGGTGTTGATCTGGTGGTTCAACCCGTTGCAAACCGCCGCAAGAAGATGCTGCTGGCCGATATGGACAGCACCATGATCGAGCAGGAATGCATCGACGAATTGGCGGAGGAAGCCGGTGTGGGGGCCTATGTGGCAGAGATCACCGCCCGCGCGATGAATGGCGAGCTGGAGTTTGAGGCCGCGCTGATCGAACGGGTGGGCCTGCTGAAAGACCTGCCCGCAGCGGTGATTGATCACGTGCTGGCCACCCGCATCACCCATATGCAAGGTGGCAAGGTGCTGCTGGCAACGATGAAGGCGCATGGGGCCTATGCGGCGCTGGTTTCAGGCGGCTTCACTGCATTCACGGCCCGCGTTGCCGCCGATCTGGGCTTTGACGAGAACCGCGCCAACATTCTTCTGCAACAGGGCGGCCACCTTACCGGCGATGTCGGTAAGCCGATCCTGGGGCGGGACGCAAAGATCACGGCCCTGCGTGACATTACGGCACGCCTTGGCATCACGCATGATGACGTGATTGCCGTGGGCGACGGGGCCAATGATCTGGGGATGCTTGGGCTGGCCGGGATGGGCGTCGCGCTGCATGCCAAACCATCGGTTCAGGCGCAATGCGATATCCGCATCAACCATGGTGATCTGACGGCGCTGCTCTATGTGCAGGGCTATGGGCAGGATGAATTCCTGGATCAGGCCGCCAGCAATTCGCCTTCATAGCGTCGCATGACCTGACGCGCCGGCAACAGGCTGCTTGCAACGCCTTCCAGTTCGGGAAACAGGGCGCGTAATTCGGCGCGGGCATCGCTGCGATCCTCGCGCAGGGCATGGCCAAGGAAATAGCTTTCGGACGGCACGCCGCCTGCCAGAATAATCTCATGATCGGCAAAGAGCAGGTGAATATAGGTCACCTCCGGCGCTTCGATCTGGCGGATCGTATCGCCGTTCACCAGATGTTTCGCGGCAACCAGCACTTCCTCTTCGCCAAAGAACAGTTCCGCCTGCCAGCCGGTGATCAGCATGCGGTGCTGGGGTGACACCGCAAGGGCCTCAGGATTGCCAATCGCACCGGGTGCGAAAACCACGGGTGCGAACCGGCCACGCGCGGGCACCATGCGGCTGCTGATCCACAAAAGCGGCTGGCATCCATTGTCGCGGGTCATCACAAGATCACCGGGTTGCAACAGCTCGATCGCGCGGGGTCCGCGATCGGTCTCGATCAGGGTGCCGGGCGTAAAACAGGGCGGCCCGAAATCGCCGACATCAATCTGCGTGCTGGTGAGCACATAGGTCGAGCTTTGAAATGTCGCGTCGGACAGCACCGTGCCATCGGTCGGCGTGAAAATCGCCGGCTGCCCATCCAGATAGAAGGTCACGCCGGTGATTGTCACCGTGCTGCCATTCATGATGACGGTGATCGTGTCATCGACCCAGACCCTGGTCACTTCAACACCGTTGGCTGTGTCCCCGACATTTGGCTGAATGAACCCGTTATCATCCGCATCGACAAAATCGAAATTCTGCACGGTCAGGTTGGTGCCAAACGCGGGCGGATTGCCGGGATCCATGACAAAGAACTGATCGGTATAGGTGGTTGGCATGGGGTGCAAAGCTCCGGCGAATAGCACGTTTCACCCCTGCCTACGGTGCAAAACGTGAATATTTGCGAAACTGGCCGGGCAAATTCTTGTTAAAATCCGGCCGGATGTGTTTGCACTATGCCGGGAAAAAGGCGCGCCCGAATGAAGCGGGCGCGCCAATACCTTGTAAATCCGGGTTCTGGCGCCCTATTCGGCGGGCATCGCTGCCGCCTCACTCGCCAGCGGATGCGGCAGCTTGTCCAGCATCTCCAGCGGGCAGATCTGCAGGAAATTTCTGCGTTCGGTATCCCAGTATTGCAGAATTTCGGCCGCCTTGCGCGATCCGGTCTCCTGCGCATGGCGTTCAACCAGCCCTTTCAACTCACCCTCCCAATGGCCGTCAGCCACCGGGCCGGTTACCAGTGTTTCAAGGTTCATGTTGATCTGCGCCTCGGCTTCGGGATCATAAAGATAGGCCATGCCGCCGGTCATGCCCGCGCCGAAATTGGCCCCGATGCTGCCCAGGATCACGGCAACACCGCCGGTCATGTATTCGCACCCGTTGGACCCGCAGCCTTCGATCACCGCGCGCGCGCCGGAATTTCGCACGCCAAAGCGTTCCCCGGCCCGCCCGGCAGCAAAGAGATAGCCATCGGTCGCACCGTAAAGCACCGTGTTGCCGATAATGGTGTTCTCATCGGCCCGCAGCGGGCTGACCTGCGCCTGACGCACCACGATGATGCCACCCGACAGGCCCTTGCCGACATAATCATTGGCGTCCCCCGAGACTTCCAGTTTCAGCCCCGGTGCCGCGAATGCCCCCAGCGCCTGACCGGCTGATCCTTCCAGTTTCACGGTCAGATGGTCGGGCTGCAGGTTGTTGCGCATCCCGAAATTCTTCACGATATGGCTGCTGGTGCGGGTGCCGATGGATCGCAGCGTGTTCTGCACCGCATAGGAAAGCTGCATCTTTTCGCCATCGCGCAGGAACCGTTCCGCATCGCGCACGATCTTGGCGTCCAGCGTATCGGGCACCTCGTTTCTTGGCTTGTTGCGGTCATAAACGATCCGGTCCGCGCCATCGACGGTGATCAGCAGCGGATTGAGATCCAGATCATCCAGATGGGCATTGCCACGGCTGACCTGACTCAACAGATCGGCGCGTCCGATCACCTCATCCAGGCTACGTGCCCCGATCGAGGCCAGCAATTCCCGCACTTCCTGGGCGTAGAAGGTGATGAGGTTCACCACCTTGTCGGCCGTGCCGGTGAATTTGTCGCGCAGCGCGTCATCCTGCGTGCAGACGCCCACCGGGCAGGTATTGCTCTGGCATTGGCGCACCATGATGCAGCCCATGGAAATCAGCGCGGCAGTGCCGATACCGTATTCCTCGGCCCCCATCATCGCGGCCATCACGATGTCGCGCCCGGTGCGCAACCCGCCATCGGTGCGCAGCGTCACACGTTCGCGCAGCTTGTTCATCGCCAGAACCTGATGCGCCTCGGTCAGGCCCATTTCCCAAGGCAGCCCGGCAAATTTGATCGAGGTCGCGGGGCTGGCTCCGGTGCCGCCATTATGCCCCGAAATCAGGATGATATCAGCCTTGGCCTTGGCCACACCGGCCGCAATCGTGCCGACGCCGGAACTTGCCACCAGCTTCACCGTAACCTTGGCATGCGGGTTGATCTGCTTGAGGTCATAAATCAGCTGCGCCAGATCCTCGATGGAATAGATGTCGTGATGTGGCGGCGGGCTGATCAGCGTCACGCCTTTGGTCGAATGGCGCAGTTTGGCGATCAGTTCGGTGACCTTCATGCCGGGCAACTGCCCGCCCTCGCCGGGCTTGGCCCCTTGGGCCACCTTGATCTCAAGCTCTTCGCAGGCCAGCAGATATTCCGCCGTCACCCCGAACCGGCCAGATGCCACCTGCTTGATCTTGGCGCTGGCATTGTCGCCATTGGGTTCCGGCGTGAAATCATCGGGGCTTTCGCCGCCTTCGCCGGAATCCGATTTGGCACCGATCCGGTTCATCGCAATCGACAGCGTCCGGTGCGCCTCGGGGCTGAGCGCGCCAAGGCTCATCCCCGGCGTCACGAACCGTTTGCGAATCGAAGTGATGCTTTCCACCTCTTCTATCGGCACCGGCTTGCCCATCGGCTTGATGTCCAGCAGGTCGCGCAGATGAATCGGCGGATTGGCCTTCATCTTGGCCGAATACTGTTTCCACATCTCATAGGACCCGGTGTTGCAGGCCATTTGCAGCATATGCATGGTCTGCGCTTCCCAGGCGTGTTTCTCGCCGGTTCTGCGCGCCTTGTAGAACCCGCCGATGGGCAGGATATCGACCGCGTCGGTCCAGCCTTTTGCATGCACCTCTTCGGCCTTGCGCTGCACGCCGTTGACGCCAATGCCACTGATCCGGCTGGTCATGCCGGGGAAAAACTCCGCCACCATGGCGCGGCTCAGCCCCACGGCCTCGAAATTCAGCCCGCCCCGATAAGAGGAAATGACCGAGATGCCCATCTTTGCCATGATCTTGAGCAGCCCCTGATCAATCGCCATCCGATAGCGCGCCATCGCGGTCGTCAGGTCGCAATCCAGCAACCCCCGGTCGCTCCGCTCGGCCAGGCTGTCCTGCGCCAGATAGGCGTTCACAGTGGTCGCGCCCGCGCCGATCAGCACGGCAAAATAATGCGGGTCGATACATTCGGCGGATTGCACATTGATCGAACAGAATGTGCGCAGCCCTTTCCGGGTCAACCAGCTATGGACAGCACTTGTCGCCAATATCATCGGCATCGCGGCCATGTTTGCATCCTGGGCCCGATCGCTCAGCACAATATGCCCGGCCCCGGACCGCACCGCATCCTCGGCCTCGTCGCGGATCCGGTCCAGCGCGATGCGCAGCACGCCCTGGGTGCCGCCGGCGGGAAATGTGCAGTCAATCGTCACCACGCTATCGCCGAAATGGTCCAGCATGGCGTCAAACTGGGCATTGGTCACAAACGGGCTTTCCAGCACCAGGATCTCGGTCTGGCTGCTGTCTTCATCCAACACGTTTTTCAGATTGCCAAAGCGGGTTTTCAGGCTCATCACCCGAAATTCGCGCAAAGAGTCAATCGGCGGGTTCGTCACCTGGCTGAAATTCTGCCGGAAGTAGTGGCTGAGCGGCCGATATTGCGACGACAAAACAGCGCTTGGCGTATCGTCCCCCATCGAGGCCAGCGCCTCCTTGCCATCTTCTGCCATCGGGGCCAGCACCGCTTCAAGCTCCTCGATGCTATAGCCCGCCGCGATCTGACGTTTGCGCAGCTCGGCACCGCCAAAACCTCCGGTTTCGGACAGGCCCTCGGTTTCCGCGCCCAGATCGGTGATCCGACCCACCCAATCGCCAAACGGGCGCGAGGCGGACAGCGCGTCCTTGATTTCGGTATCGTGGAACAACCGGCCTTCGGTCATGTCGACAGCGATCATCTGCCCCGGCCCAAGCGCGCCCTTTTCAACCACGCGGGCTTCATCGACCGGCACCATCCCGGTCTCGGATCCGGCAATCAGCAGCCCATCCCCGGTCACGACATAGCGCATCGGCCTGAGCCCGTTGCGATCAAGACCGGCACAGACCCAGCGGCCATCGGTCATCGCCAGGGCGGCGGGGCCATCCCAGGGTTCCATCACCGAATTGCAATAGGCATACATGTCCTGCCACGGTTTCGGCAGTTCGGTCGAGGATTTCGACCAGGCCTCGGGCACCAGCATCGTCTTGGCCATCGGCGCGTTTCGCCCCGCGCGCACCAGAACCTCAAACACCGCATCCAGCGCGGCAGAATCAGACGAGCCACCGGCAACGATCGGTTTGATATCTTCGGCCAGTTCTCCGAAATAGCTGTGTGCCATGCGGATTTCATGGCTTTTCATCCAGTTCAGGTTACCCTTCAGCGTATTGATCTCGCCATTATGGGCCAGCATCCGAAACGGCTGCGCCAGCCACCATTGCGGGAACGTGTTGGTCGAATAGCGCTGATGATAGATCGCAAAGGCGCTCTCGAACCGGTCATCGGTCAGGTCGGGGTAGAAATCGGCCACCTGTTCGGCCAGCATCATGCCTTTGTAAATGATCGACCGGCAGGACAGCGAGGCCAGATACAGCCCCTGAATTCCCGCCGCCATGGCCGCCTTTTCGATCCGGCGGCGGATGACATAAAGCTCGCGCTCGAACTGTTCCTCATTCACGCCCTTGGAATTGGATATCAGGATCTGCTCGATCTCGGGCCGGGTCGCGTTGGCCTTTTCGCCCAGACAGGTGATATCGACCGGCACATGGCGCCAGCCATAGATGTAGTAGCCCATCCGCAAAACTTCCGATTCCACGATTATCCGGCAGGATTCCTGCGCGCCGAAATCGCTGCGCGGCAAAAACACCTGACCCACGGCCATCAGGGCATTCATGTCCGGTTCATGCCCGGTGCGCCGGATCTGATCGTAAAAGAACATGACCGGGATCTGGACGTGAATTCCGGCCCCGTCGCCGGTCTTGCCATCGGCATCGACAGCGCCGCGATGCCAGATCGCCTTCAGCGCGGTTATCCCCGCCTCGACCACCTGGCGACGCGGCTTGCCATCCAGCGCCACCACCAGACCCACCCCGCAGGAGGCATGTTCCTCCGCCTCGGAATACAGCCCGTTTTCCGCCATCCACTTGCGCTTGGCTTGTTCGGCCACGGCCCAGTTTGCATCATAATTTGTCATTGGGCATTTCCTTCATCTGCGGCACCAGCCCAGCGGCGGCACCTATCGCAATCGCAAACCTCCAACAGGCCGGGAGACCGGCCAGCAGAAACCGTCACCGCACCGCACATGCTCCGCCCCGCCCGCGCCGTCATGACATCATGTCTCCGCAATCATAAAGCGGCTGGTCGCTCAGGAAGCCGCGTTCGCCCGGCTCGGCAAACTCCATCGGGGAATTGTCGCTCTCGAACCTTTCCCCGCCGGGCAATTCGGTCACTTCCAGCCCGCCAAAGAACATCCGCCAGCCTTCCTGCACATATTGCGTGCCTTCCACCCGGCGCGGGCCATCGCCCAGATCGTATTCATAGGAAAACTGCGTGCGGTTCAGAATGCGCCCGTCAATTTCGGCAGTTTCACCGGTCAGCCGGTCAAATCCGGTATAATCGCGCCGAATGCGAAGCCCGGTGCCGTCTTCGTAGATCGTGCTGAACACCATCGAATCGCTGCCGGTCTCGAACAGCTCGGTGATCGAGGCCGGGTCTTCCTCGGGCTCGATCAGTGTCGTCTGCGCCCCGCCGCGCAGGTCATAAGATAACAGCCAGCGAAATTCGGAATCGGTAAAGGACAATGCGAAAGGCCCGTCGCCATCCATCGACAGGCGCCAATGCGTGCCTTCGGGGTCGCCCTCGCAGGTCCACATATGCGACACCACGCAACTGCGCGATTGCACCGTCAGAAAGGCCGAACATCCGGGCGGTGGCGTTATGATGCCGGCCCCTTGCGCCAGGGCAGCCACCGGCGCGACACTCGCGCCGAATGCCAGTGCCAACGCAGCAAAAAGCGGCGGGTATCCATTGTTCATGTCAGCCTCCTTGACCCTTAACTTGCCCTAACAACACCGCCGCACCGGCGTCTGTACAATTTGTATGCACAGCCTGTGCACGGGGTGTGTATGCGGTGTGACAGCCCCGAAATGCGGCTCTTCACCCCCGTTTTAACCCTTATTCCGCCGCCACGGTCGCGCCTGCCGTCAGCTGCGCCAATATCGCCTCTGCGGCCTCGCGCCCGTCGCGAATCGCCCAGACCACCAGGCTGGCACCGCGCGCAATATCACCCACCGCATAGACGCCCGGCAAATTGGTTTCATGGGTCTCGAAACTGGTGGTGACGGTGCCCCAACGGGTCACGTCCAGTTCGGGCGTGTCCCATAAGACGGGCAGGTCCTCAGGCTCGAACCCCAACGCCATGACCACCAGATCGGCACTTTCCACATAATCGGCCCCGTCGATGATTTCGGGGCTTTGACGCCCGGTCGCATCGGGTTGACCCAGTCGCATCCGTTGCACCATCACGCCGGAAACAGGGTCGCCCGCAAAGCCCTTGGGCGCGGTCAGCCAGACAAATTCCACGCCTTCTTCTTCGGCATTCTGAACCTCGCGCTGGCTGCCCGGCATATTGGCCCGGTCGCGGCGATACAGGCATTTGACAGAGGTCGCGCCCTGCCGGATGGCGGTGCGCACGCAATCCATCGCAGTGTCACCACCGCCGATCACCACCACGCGTTTGCCTTCGGCATTCAACGCACCGCTGTCAAATTCGGGCACATCATCGCCAAAGCCGTGCCGGTTCGAGGCGGTCAGGTAATCAATCGCCTTCACGATCCCGGCGGCCCCCGAACCGGGGGTTTTCAATTCGCGGGTCTTGTAGACGCCGGTGGCGATGACCACAAAATCATGTGCCGCACGGATCTGCGCAAAGGTGATATCCGCACCCACATTGCAGTTCAGCCTGAAGGTAACGCCGCCCGCTTCCAGTTGATCATTGCGGCGCAGAACGATGTCTTTCTCCAGCTTGAAGCCGGGAATGCCATAAGTCAGCAAGCCGCCCGCGCGGTCATGGCGATCATAGATCGTGACCTGCACACCCTGGCGGCGCAGCACATCGGCCGCCGCCAACCCACCGGGGCCCGCGCCGATGATGCCAACGCTCTCACTGCGTTCAATCGCCGGTGCGATGGGTTTGACCCAGCCTTCTTCCCAGGCGGTATCGGTGATGTATTTTTCGACCGATCCGATGGTGACGGTGCCGTGGCCGGATTGTTCGATCACGCAATTGCCTTCGCACAGGCGATCCTGGGGGCAGATACGGCCGCAAATCTCGGGGAAGGTATTGGTGGCCTGGCTCAGCTCATAGGCTTCGCGCAAGCGGCCCTCGGCGGTCAGGCGCAGCCAATCGGGGATATTATTGTGCAGCGGGCAATGCGATTGGCAATAGGGCACGCCGCATTGGCTGCAACGGCTGGCCTGTTCGGCGGCCTTTGCGGCGGCGTATTCGCCATAGATCTCCTTGAAATCCAGGCGCCGCGTGTCGGCGGCACGTTTTTCCGGCATGGCCTTGCCGACCGTGACAAATTTCAGCATCTTCTGTTCAGCCATGGCGCGCCCCCCAGGTTTTCGGCATAAGATCACCAGACCGCCCATATACCGCCCTCTATTTTGCATGAAAAGACAGTAATGCTGACCTTTAATCGGAAAACATCCCGGATTATCCGCGCCCAGCCGCCGTCATTGTATAATTTAGGTAAGTAGTATTGTCTTTAATCATAAAAATGACTGTTTATCAGTGCACCACACCACCCACACCCACCTTCACCCGGATCGCGTGATATGAGCCTGTTTAACCTTCTTCTGGTCGCGATCATTCAGGGTATCACTGAATTTCTGCCGATCTCTTCCTCTGGTCACCTGATCTTGTTGCCAATTCTGACCGGGCTGGACGATCAGGGGCAGATCATCGACGTTGCGGTTCATATCGGCACGCTTGGGGCGGTTGTTCTCTATTTCAGAAAAGACGTTCTGCTGGCCCTGTCCGGGTTCCGGGATCTTTTTCGTGGCGAACGCGACAGCCGTGGCGCAAAGCTGGCGCTTGGATTGGTCATTGCCACGATCCCGGTGATTCTGTTCGGGCTGGCCCTGAGCCTTACCGGCTATGACGATGCTTTGCGGTCGATCACCGTGATCGGATGGACCATGCTGATTTTCGGCATCGTGCTCTACTGGGCCGATCAACGCGGGCAGGAGCGCCTTTCGGCCCGGCATTGGAGCCTGCGCCACGCGTTGATCATGGGGCTTTGGCAGGCGGTTGCCCTGATCCCCGGCACGTCCCGGTCGGGGATCACCATCACAGCGGCCCGGACGCTTGGATATACCCGCTCCGACGCCGCGCGCCTTTCGATGCTGATGTCGATCCCGACCATCATCGCATCCGGCGTTCTGTTGGGAACAGAAGTGATTTTCACGGCGGATGCACAAGCCGCCCGCGACGGCGCGATTGCAGCTTTCTTTTCGTTTCTGGCGGCCCTGGGCGCGCTCAGCCTGATGATGCGGTTGTTGCGTAGCGTCAGCTTTACACCCTACGTGATCTATCGGATGATCCTGGGCATCGTGTTGCTGGTGATCGCCTACAGTTAGATGTCGCGCAAGTTCCGGGCGCTGGCCTGAAGATCCGAATATTGCCCGCCGGGGCGGTAGACCCACAGGTAGTCATCCAGCACGGCCTCCATATCCGTGGGCACGACCCCCAGATCAGCAAGGCCCATGGCCCCATCGGCCACCACATTGTCATGGCGCAAAAGGCGCACCTGATCCCGGGTCAGAATGGAATTGTGAATCAACCCAAGCGATATCGCCTGCATCGCTCCAAAGCCCAACCCCATCAGCGACCCGACCCAAAACGGCAGATTCACCACCAGACGGCGACGCCGGATGACGCGCAGCATCAGATCCACGAACCCATGCAGAGTGTCGGTATCGGGGCCACCCAGCTCATAGATGCCGGGGGCGGCGCTGCCCAGAACGGCAGCTTCGGCAGCAGCAGCCACATCATCGACATAGACCGGCTGAAACCGGGTATTGCCGCCAACCAGAGGCAATACCGGGCCAAGCTTGGTCATCTGCGCGAAGCGGTTGAAAAATCTGTCCTCGACGCCAAAGATCACGGATGGCCGAAGAATGATCGCGCCGGGGAAATGTTCAAGCACCACGGCCTCGCCTTCGGCCTTGGTGCGGGCATAATCGCTGTTCGAATTTGCATCGGCCCCGATGGCAGACAGATGGATCAGCCGGCCGATACCCGCCGCCGCCGCCAGCCGGGCAACGCGCCCCGCACCTTCGACATGAACCGCGTCAAACCCGTTGCGCCCGCGTTCGGTCAGCACACCGACACAGTTTACCACCGCATCGGCCCCGGCCATGGCAGCGGCAACCGAGGCATCGTCGCGGATATTGGCCAGGACAGGCTCCACCTGACCGACAACGCCGTAAGGCCGGACAAACAGCGCCTCGTTCGGGCGGCGCACGGCCACACGCACGCGCCAGCCCTGCTTTGCCATCCGCTGAGCAATATAGCGGCCAACAAAGCCGGATCCGCCAAAGATTGTCACCAGTTTCGACATGCCTTGTCCCTCCGGTCCCCGTGTTGCCAAGGTTGATACGCGCCAAGGCCCTGCACGACAAGGCGCAATTCGCCCCGGACCCCGTGACCGATTGGGTCGAAACCCGGGCCCCGCTGTTTTTCGCGCAAGGGGCGTTGACACTGCACCCGGCGCGCCTTACATCGCGGCCTCACGACACCTGCCCAGGTGGCGGAATTGGTAGACGCGCTAGCTTCAGGTGCTAGTATTCGCAAGGATGTGGAGGTTCGAGTCCTCTCCTGGGCACCATTCTCCTCCGGCGATCTGCGCATGATGGAAGAGAAACCCGTGACAATCCACCTTTACAAGAATGATTTGCCGGACGGGCTGACGCTTGGGCCGGTTGTGGCAATCGATTGTGAAACCATGGGGCTGAACCCGCATCGCGACCGGCTTTGCCTGGTCCAGATGTCGGATGGTGACGGCAATGCGCATCTTGTGCAGGTCGAAAAAGGCCAGACCAGCGCGCCCAACCTGGCCCGCCTGCTGCAAGACCCCGCCACGTTGAAGCTGTTTCATTTCGGGCGGTTCGACATTGCCGCGATGTATCATGCCTTTGGCGCGCTGGCGGCCCCGGTTTTCTGCACCAAGATCGCATCCAAGCTGACCC
Source organism: Alterinioella sp. (assembly GCF_058343375.1). NCBI lineage: Bacteria > Pseudomonadati > Pseudomonadota > Alphaproteobacteria > Rhodobacterales > Paracoccaceae > Alterinioella > Alterinioella sp. The sequence goes on along the minus strand of NZ_JBTUJH010000114.1, from coordinate 12,007 downwards.
GCACCTATACGGATCGGCACGGGCTGAAGGACCTGTGCCAGGAAATGCTGAATATCGACATCTCGAAACAGCAGCAAAGCTCCGACTGGGGCGCGCCCGAGCTCAGCGAAGCGCAGAAATCCTATGCCGCGTCCGACGTGATGTATCTGCATCAGCTGCGCGCGATGTTTGTCGAGCGACTGGAACGGGAAGGGCGCACCGAAATGGCGCAGGCCTGTTTCGATTTCCTGCCCATGCGCGCAAAGCTTGATCTTGCCGGTTGGCCCGAAATCGACATCTTTTCCCATTAGGGCGGCTGGCATGGCCTCTTCCAACACTTATTCCCGCGTCGTTTCCTGGGTGAAGATCATCCTGCCGCTGGTTGCCTTGGCGCTGCTTTCAACGTTGTTTCTGTTTTCGCGCACGCCTGACCCGAACCGTGCGATTCCGTTTGCCAATGTCGATGTAGAGGAACTGGCCCGTGAACAAAGCCTGGGCCAGCCCCGGTTTGCCGGCACGCTGAGTGATGGCCGGGAGGTGATCTTTACCGCCAACCGGGCCACGCCCGTAGCGGGAGATCCCAATCATATAGAAGCCACCGATATCGAGGCCCGCGTCGATCTGGACGAAACCTCGGTCCTGCTGATTGTAGCTGAGACGGGGATTTTCGATCTGGCGGCGCAAATGGCCGATCTCAGCACATCCGTGGGACTGACAACATCGAATGGCTATCAGCTGACCACCGATCTGTTGCGCTTCAATCTCAGTGAATTCAGGGCATCCTCACCCGGCCCGGTCGACGTTACCGGCCCCGGCATCACCTTGCAGGCGGGTTCGATGGAAGTAAGCGGAACCGAAGGAAACAATCTTGTCGTTTTCAACGGCGGCGTTCGGATGCTATACGATCCGCAAAGATAATGGAGATTTCATGCGGGTCATTTTAGCCGCTCTTGTTTCGACACTGCTGCTTGCCCTGCCCGCGCTGGCCCAAATGGCCATCGGGTTCGGGGGTGTTGCGCATGATGCCAGCCAACCGATTGAGGTCACATCCGACAGTCTTAGCGTCGATCAGGCCACCGGAAACGCGATTTTTGCGGGTAATGTGGTTGTCATTCAAGGTGATCTGCGCATGGCCGCCGCCGAGGTGACGGTGTTTTATGGGGCCGCGGGCGGTGCCCAGGAAGTGGACCGGGTCGTTGCCACCGGCGGCGTGCTGCTGACGCGCGGCCAGGATGCCGCCGAAGGCAATCGCGCCGAATATTCCGTAAGCACCGGAGCCATGTTCCTGAGCGGCGATGTGCTGGTGACGCAGGGCCGCACGGCAATTTCAGGCGACCGGTTATCGATTGACCTGAATACCGGCAACGGCACGGTAGAAGGGCGCGTGCGCACCGTTCTGCAACCGGCGGAGTAGGGGCTGATGGCCGCAAAACCCGACCTTGTGATGGCCGATGGGCAGCAGGGGCTGCATGTCACCAATCTGCGAAAAAGCTATCGCCGCCGCCCGGTGATCCGCGATGTCACCTTGTCGTTGAACCGGGGTGAAGTCGTGGCCCTGCTTGGCCCCAACGGATCGGGCAAGACCACCTGTTTTTATGCCATCGCCGGGCTGGTCACGCCCGAAGGTGGCACCGTGATGCTGGACGGCCAGGACGTGACCCATTTGCCGATGTATCGCCGCGCCAAGGCCGGTATCGGATATTTGCCGCAGGAAATGTCGATCTTTCGCGGCTTGACGGTGGAGGCCAATATCGCAGCCATTCTCGAAATAACCGAGAAAAACCGCCACAAACGCCATGAACGGCTGGAGGAGCTTTTGTCAGATTTCTCCATCAGCCACCTGCGCGCGGCACCGGCCCTGTCGCTGTCGGGCGGAGAACGCAGACGCGCCGAAATCGCCCGCTGTCTGGCGTCCAACCCGCGCTATCTGCTGCTCGATGAACCCTTTGCGGGCGTCGATCCCATTGCGGTGGCCGAAATCCGTGGCCTTGTCTCGGATCTCAAGAAACGCGGGCTGGGCGTGTTGATCACCGACCACAATGTGCGCGAAACGCTGGAAATCGTGGACCGCGCCTATATCCTGCATGACGGCACCATGTTGATGAGCGGCACCGCCGAAGAGGTTGTGCAGGACGAAAACGTGCGCCGGGTTTATCTTGGGCATTCTTTCCGCATCAGTTGAACGCTGCGTTTCGCGCAAAATGCGCTCAGGCCGCATTGACAGTTCCACCCATTTCATCGCCAAATACTCCTGATGTTCAAAATCGTGTCTGATTTTTGTGTTCTTCAGACCGGGCCCGTTCTGGCCCGCCAAATGCGCAAATCTCAGCCCGGTTTCTTCTCTACATCATGGCACTGACACGCAGCCCGTGGGATCATCCCGACGGGACTGACCAGAGAATTGGAGGCCAAATGCGTTACCAGATCAGCGGAAAACAGATCGACATTGGAGATGCTCTTCAGACCCACGTGAAAGATGGGCTGGGTGCTGCGGTGGCAAAATATGCCGAACGGCCTACAGATGCCTCGGTTATTTTTTCGCGCAACGGCAGCGAATTCACCTGCGAGGCCACGGTTCATCTCTCCACCGGACTGACCGCTTCGGCGAAAGCCTCGGAACATGAGATCTATTTGTCTTTCGACAAATGCTGCGACAAGATGGAAAAGCAACTGCGCCGCTACAAGCGCCGGTTGAAGGATCATCATCGCGACCGTTCAACACCCGTTGAACATTTTATGGGATCCACCTATATCCTCGCGGGCTCGGAAGATACGGAAACAGACGAACCCGAATCACTCCAACCCATTATCGTGGCCGAGATGGAGACAAAGATCCCTTCCTTGTCGGTCGGAGAGGCGGTAATGCAGATGGAAATTGCGGGCGCGCCGGTTCTGGTGTTCCGTAATGAAGGACATGATGGGCTGAACGTGGTCTATCGCCGTGAAGACGGAAATGTCGGCTGGATCGACCCCCGTTAAGGGACAGAAAACCAAGGGGCCGGCGTGAAGCCGACCCCGACAACAGGGAAGTTCCATGGATCTGTCAACGATACTGCAGCCGCAAGCGGTAAAGAACGTGTCTGATGTCAGCAGCAAAAAACGCCTGATGCAGGCCGTGGCCGAAGTTGCGTCGGACCTGACCGGCCTGACCTCGTCCGATATATCTGCAGCACTTCTGGATCGGGAAAACCTGGGGCCGACCGGGTTTGGCCATGGCGTTGCCCTGCCACATGCCCGATTGGAGGAGCTGAACGGCGTTCAGGGCGTTTTCCTGAAGCTCGAGCGCCCGATAGATTTTGAATCGGTCGACCGGCAGCCGGTTGATCTGGTCTTTGCGCTTTTTGCACCCGAAGAGGCAGGCACCGAACATCTGAAAGCGCTGGCGCTTGTCTCCCGCACCTTGCGAGACCCGGTTCTATGCGCAAAACTGCGCGCGAATTCGGATGCAGGCACACTTTATTCGCTATTGACCGAGGCGCGCTCGACGCAGGCCGCCTGACCTCAAGCCTCCCAGGGGGCAAATCCGAAATTCAGAAAATCCTTGCGGTAGATATCCTCAATCAAGGCCGCAACCTCAAAATTGTTGATCTCGGCCAACGGGAACGGCCCGTCATCAACGGCCATGTCAAAATCAACGGGCTGGCCGGTTTGTTCAGCCGCCAGCCGCGGCAGCCCGGCGATCAGATCATCTTCGCGGAACAGATGATCGGGCAGGGTTACATTGGCCATCCCCTGCAAAATCGCGGTTTGCGAGGCAAAGACCGGTTCGGTCTTGACGCTGGTCTGACCGGCCAGATTGCCTTTCAGAAATTTCAGAAAGGCAATGAACGCCTCCTGATGCTGATCGGCGTAATAGCCTTTGATCAGACCCTTTTCGGGGATCGGCAACCCGTATCGTTTGCGCAAAACCCGGCGGATATTCGAAAATGCCGGGCGGTCATCGGGCAGAATGCAGGTGTTGAACACGTGATAGGCACGTTTCAGCGGGTGCCGAAGAACGGTAAAGCTGCGATAGCCGGGATGTTTGCGCATCCACCGCCGCAGGTCTTTCTGGTTCATCCCGGTCAGCAGGTCATCGAGCTCGATTCCGGCCAACCCTGCCATCCATGTCTTTATCGGCTCGACCGCGGCCCCCTTGATCGGCATGAATAACAGGCCGGTATCGGGAATGGCGTGGAAATTCGGCACCCCGGCATGGCGTGGCGGCTCAAAATTCGGGGTCCGACCCAGATCAAACCGGTCCAGCCTGTTCAGCACCCGCACCATATGGTCGTAGTTTTCAACTTTCTGGGACAGATCACTTGGGTTTTGTTTTTTCAGCTTGGAATTGGTGCCATCCAATTCATGCTCGGACCCCAGAAACCTCGCCAGCCCGTTGATGACGTCCACATCATTAATGTCGTCATAGCGGATATAAAACGCCGTCTGCCCGGTGACCTGAAGCCCGCGTTGCAATTTGATCTGGAAATTCTGCAAATCGGTCAGCATGTTCTCGAATTCCCACAGGCGAAATTCGATCTTGGCACTGCGGGCATGTTTCATGTCGGTCAGGCGCCACTGGCCGGTCTCAGAAGCAATCCGGCGGCTGACATAGCTTTCCAGCGGGTTGCGCGTCAAAATCACCTTGGCGATGCGCGGATCGGGCAGGATGTGATCCAGCACCCGCGGGTCGTGGTCGTGAAAAAACCGGAACCCGGGCAGCGTATCGCCGGCATTGTCGATGATCGCATCCAACAGATCGAGCGGCTTTTTCTCGCGCCGGTCCATATCGACCCCGTGCATCTCGAACATGTTGTGATGCGCGATGAAGGTCGGGTTGTAAACCTCGCCCAGACAGTCAAGATCGGGCAGGTCGTTCAACGTCGCCTCGATGTAATTCGAGCCTGTTCGCATTTCGGCGAAGATTACGAACGCGTCGAATTTTCGGTCCATCGGTCACCTTACCAGATAGGGGCGCGCGCCACCGGGTTTCGCTTGTATTTCCGAGACTTCGGCCTGGAAATCACCCATCACATGCGGGTTCATGCCCTGGTTTTTCAGGTTTTGCAGGAACTGGCCAAAACCGGTCAGATCAACCATGCGCGGGGCTTCGGTCAGGCGCGCGACGGCGGGGCCACCCATCGCATCAAGGATGGATTGCAGATGTTCCATCGGTTCTTCGATGAACTCGGCCAGCGACCAGATCCGCACTTCGGCCCGGGTTTGCACCCGGCGCAGGATGTTGACGAAATCAACCTCCTGTTTTTGCAGATGCGCGGCCTGTTTGCGGATCGTCTGAAAATCCTTGTTGGTGGTAAAAAGCGGCACCGCCCAGGCCCCGGTAATGACCGAGATCTGCGCATTGCCATCACTCGCCATGAACCACGCAACCCGCTGCACATCGCGCGGCGAAAACTGGAACACCTGCCGTTCGCCGCGCGTATTCCAGATCAGGCTGGTCAGGAATCGTTCGGGGTTATAGTCGCGCAGATCGGCGCTGGCCGACAGGCAACCGGAATAGACATCGCCATCACCGGCAAATCGCACGCGGGCCGGATCAAACAGGTTGCCATGCACCCGTGTGCCCAACCGGCGCGACAGCCACGGCTCAAAATTTTCAAAAAGATCGTTGAACCCCTGAAACACCGAATAGGGCGCGCAGGATTTGCCGTTTTCCCAATCCGGGTTCGGGAACCTGCTATGCATATACATGCCGGCGCGCCCACGGGTCCGGCGTTCCAGCGCCTTGGCAAAGACCCGGTCAATCTTGCCCGGCGCGGGTTCCGACATCACCGTTCCGCGATCCTGATCATTCAGGAACGTGTCATAAAGCCTGTCGGCCTTGGCCCATATCTTGCGCGCGACGAAACAGTCCGACCGGCGCAGCAGGTGCAGATGGTCATCATAAAACACATGTGGCTTGCCCTGAAAGTCGAACTTCGACAGGGTTAGCGACCGGCTTTCGATCCGGGTCGAATATTTGCGGACCAATGTCTGATAATAGCTTTCGTCGGGGATCCAGACCTTTTGAAAGAACCGGTCATAGGATTTGCGCGAGGGATCCTGCAAAATCGCTGACAGGGTCTGGCGCGTCAGGCACCACCATTGCGATCCCAGATGCGGCACCAGCTTGTCCGGCATCTTGCGCTGGAAGCCCACCTTGCGCTGCAATTCGACATACCCGTCAAACAGCCACCTGTGCCGTTTCCACGAAAACGGAAACCGCAGCTGGAAGCGTTCGGAATGCAGCCCGTCCACCGTCCATTCCACATCTTCGGTCGTCACGCTTTCGATAAAATCAGTGCGCGGGCGGGCGGCCAGATAAGCGCGCAATTCCTCGACCGGGCGCAGTGGCAGGCAGGATCCGCTGGCCAGAAACACATGCCGGACCTCCGGAAACTCAGCCAGCATGACCTCGGATGCGGTTTGCGAGGCCTGCACCAGAGACCAGGTGCCCCATTCGCATTTATGGCGCCCCGAAAAGCGGATGTTCTGCAGGTCTTTCACCGCTTCGCGCAGCCCGTCGAACGACGGTTTTGGCACCCGTTTGTCAACATGGATCACCACCGGGCAACCCCGTTCGGCCCAATGGCGCGCCACCTGCGCGGCCCGGTCCAGCGCGGTGTGGCACATCATGACAAAGCCGACGCTCATGCCCAGTTCCCCTTGGACATGAGGCCGAGAATCTCAAGCTGGCGCCAGTTGATGTAACGCTCGGACCACTTGCACCACAGGTTGGGGTCTTCGTTCAGGCCGGCATGATAGGCCTTGTATTCATGGCTGTTGGCGTAGTGTTGCTTGCGCTGCAATTCCTCCCGCGCCTTGGTGGTGAAGGTGTCGAGAAACTTGGCATGCATCAACACACCCGACGCTTTTTCGCCGCCCCATTCATCGAACACGAGGTTCAGCCCGCGTGGCAGCAGCATGTGGGTGGAACTGGCAAAGGCATAGCTTTTATCCCATTTCACCAGTGGAATTTTGTTCAGTGCCGGCGCGCGTTCGGGATTTTTGTCAAAGAACAGGCGCGACCGGGGGCCGCCCTGTATCCAGAGATTTCCGTAATCCCAGTTCCGGTCGATCAGATAATTGCCGCTGTCGAACCAGCAGGCGATATCAAAGGGGTTCTGCCCTTCACTATAGGGCTGCGCCGTGATCGCCCCCTTGGGATACATATCCAGCAGCATCGCACCGAAAGATTTGATCGAAGAGGCCCCAAGCCAGTCGGTCAACGCCGGAATCGGCCTGGTGTCGCAGAACGGGTAGACCAGGAATTCATCGGGGTCGACGATAATACACCAATGCCCGTGGCCGAACTGACGCAGCAGCGCGTTGATCCAATCCATTCCGAAGCGGGACCGTTTATAGCTGCCCTGCGACATCCAGACCGAACAATCGCCCTGTGCCGCCAGGTATTCGCGGGTGCCATCGGTGCTGTCATTATCGACAAAAATGAAATGTGACACACCACGGTCGCGGTAATAGTTCAGGAAATACGGCAGCCGGATGCGTTCATTGCGCAGGGTGACAAAGCACAACACGTCACTGGGGCGGATATCATCGGTGCGATCGGCGACAAGCATCAGCTCACGCGCCTTGCGCCAGGCCCTGACAAGGAACCGTTTCCGCTCAAGGCGGAGCTTGTATCGCCGGACCGCCCTCATGCCTCACCTTCATGCCCTTGCGGCCAAAGCGCCGCAGCAACCGTTTCAAAATGCGCCTGCCAGGTCGGTGCGTCATAAGCAGGCAGGGATTCTGCCGCGATATTAACCGCCGACCGTTTCTTTATCGTTTCCAGCCAAGAATACGCATTCATGGGATCAAGGTAAACGCCGCAATCACCAAGGATTTCCCGCAAAACCGGCAGATCCGCACAGATCGGCAGCACATTCAGGCGTGCGGCCTCGGCCGCCGGGTAGCCAAACCCCTCGGCCAGGGTGGGGAAAAGCAGCCCATGCGCCCCTGTCAAAAGCCCCGTTACCTGCGCATCGCTCAGGCCGCTATGTTCGAATATCGCCTCATTGCGCAGCGGATGCGTATCAAGACGCGCCAGCAGGTCGGCATCGGCCCATCCGCGATGTCCGACAATATGCAGATGCGGGCGGTTCTCCTTTGGCAACGCCTCCCACACATCAAGCAGCAGCGCGTGGTTCTTGCGCGGCTCGATCGTGCCAAGTGTTACGAATCGTGGGATATCAGCGTCGATTGGCGATGGCAGGGGCTCCGCCGGAACAAGATCGGTCAGCCCCAGATGAGCACCAGTCACAGGCGGCAGCGCATCGAACCGGGATCTGAGCCGCGTCGCGGTATCATCGGAATTGCACAGGATCATATCGGCGCAGGCGACAACGCGCGCCATCATCGCTGCGAAATGTTCGGGAAAGCCGGGGCTGGAATACTGCGGGTAGTCTAGCGGAATCACATCATGGATGAAGACCGCTGCACGAATATCGGGCAGGGCGCGAAAGGCTTTCAGAACCTGGTCGGTCAGATTGCTGTGCCCGATATTCAGGTAGATGGTGTTTTCGCGCAGATGATCCGACAGGCATGGCAGCAAGCGGCCCGGCAAACATCGCGCCAACGCGTGGCGACGCAGCAGGGCTTCTGCCGCATGGCGCGGGTTTGCCGCCTTTCCGGTCAGACGTGACAGAAGATCGGGCTTGCCCCAGGGGCCGTTATCGTCCAGCGCATTCAGAAAAGCCCGCGCGCCATCGCGGCCGAACAGGGCATAGCCCCGCGATGTGCGCACCAGAAACCGGGGGTCGGGGTCGGTCGCCAGAACCCAGTCTGCATAGGCGCGTTCCACCCGGTCAACACCGGTCATCGGGCCGCGCCCAACGCGCGATAACAGTCGCGTCAGATCAAGGCATAGCGGGCCCGGCATCAGATCACTGGGCTGCGTTCTTCATGGCCATCATACCGTCCAGAAACTGCGAAAACTCCTCGCGCAGATCATCGCGGGCCATGCCAAAGGCCACGGTTGCCTGCAGGAACCCGGCCTTGGATCCGCAATCATAGCGTTGGCCACGAAACCGGAAGCCATAGACATTGTCCGACACCGCAATCTCCTGTGCGATGGCATCGGTCAACTGGATCTCTCCGCCACTGCCCGCCTTGGCGCGGTTGAGGTTGCGCATGACATTGGGGCTGAGGATGTAGCGGCCGATGACAGCAAGGTTCGACGGCGCATCCTCGACCGTCGGTTTTTCCACCATGCCCTTCACGGAAACAACCGACCCCATGTCTTCCTTCACATCCAGAATGCCATAGGCCGAGGCTTTCTCGGGCGGAACCTCCATTGCCGCGACCATATTGCCACCGATCTCGGCATGCGCTTCCATCATCTGTTGCAGACAGGGCGTGTCGGCGGCGATCACGTCATCGGGCAGGATCACGGCAAAGGACTCATTTCCCAAAAGACGCCGCGCGCACCAGACCGCATGACCCAGACCCAAGGCCTTGTTCTGGCGCATATAGGCGATCTCACCTGAATCCATATTGGTAGATTTCAGCATTTCGAGAATATCAAACTTGCCCTTTTTGCGCAGCGAGTGTTCCAGTTCGGGGGCAACGTCAAAATAGTCTTCCAGCGCGCTTTTGCCGCGTGCGGTGACAAAGATAAACTCCTTGATCCCGGCCGCGCGCGCCTCGTCAATCGCGTATTGGATAAGGGGCCGGTCAACCAGCGTCATGATTTCCTTTGGGATGGATTTGGTGGCCGGCAAAAACCGCGTTCCAAGGCCCGCAACAGGAAATATCGCTTTCGTTACTTTTTTCATGATTTACCCCAACCATTTTCAGCCATGTCGAAGGGGTCAATGCCCCTTTCTTTTCAGTCTGCCAAACGAACTGGGCAGTTCTTTCGCCAGACTAGGCCATTTTTATGACTTCAGCCAAATCATGAACCGGTTGCGGCCCCTAAATCCAGCGAATTCCGGCCAGACGGGCCCGTTCTTGCGCGATACGTGCAGCAAAGCCCCAGTATCGAAAACGCGGCTGGCTACGCTCAGACGGTCCAAACAGGCCGCCCGATTGCACCCAAACACCCGTATTGGAAAATGAAACGCGATGCGCACGCATAGTGGGGGCCAGCAAAAGCAGGCTGGTCGACCGGCCTTGCCCGGCGGCCTTTTCTGCCTGATCCTCAAGCGCCCTGCGCTGAAACCACCGCCCGGCAAGGATCACCGGGGCCGGGGCCGGGTCGGTGATCAAAGGATCAAAATCGGGCGGGGTGGCAACCCTGTGGGCCGGGGCAGGGTCAGCCCCACGGCCCGCGGCAATGCCCGCCTGCAAATCCTCCAGCAGGTGCCGCATTTCATCTACTGATACGTCGCCCTTGCGCACAAATCCCTGCACGCGATGCGATTGCTCCTGCAACAGATCGCGCAATCGCGCCTCTGTCATCTCGGGGTCACCATGTTTGCGCAGATAGAGCGCGCTGCTGGCCCCGATCTGGAACAGGCTCTTCGGCACCCGGGTGGCGCTGCGGCGCAGGCTTTCGGCATAGCCGTGATGGACCGTGGCTTTGGGCGCAAAACCGGCCTGCATTCCGGCACCCTTCAAGCGCCAGGCAAGATCGGTTTCATCCAGGAAAAAGCTGAAGCCTTGATCGAACCCGCCAAGGGCACTCAGCGCAGGGCGCCGGATGGCCATATTGGTGCCTTCCAGCTTTACCGCATGGCCCGCCGGCAACGGCCCCTGAACCGGATATGCCACCCCCTTTGCATCAACGCTGCGTTGGCCCCATTGCAGGCTGATCCCGTTGCGGCCCAGAACAGTGCCGGTTGCCGCCATCAAGTCAGGGTCGGTAAACGGTGCGGTCAGATAGTCCAGCCAGGTGGGTTCGGGCACGGCATCATCATCAATGAAACCGACAATTTCACCACCCGCCAGATCGACCCCCTGATTGCGCGCCGCTGAGATATTGGGCACTGCCTGCAGCCCGGATTTTATTTTGCCGCAGAACGGCAGATCCGAGATTGCGTCCAACCCGGCCTGATCCGCGATCACCACAACCTCAAACGGGCGATAGAACAGCTGGCTGACCCCGATCAGCGCCCGCCGCAACAAGGCTGGCCGCCCGTGGCTGACGATGACAACGCTGACCGTCGGGTTTTGGCTCAAGGTGCCCCCATTTCGGCCAGCATGGTCTCGATCCGGGGCACATCTTCGGGGTTGTTCAATTCCCAGAACTTGCGGCCGCGGGCGTCAACCTCGACGCACAGAACCTTGTGCCCGGATTCCAGAAACCGCAATTGCTCCAACCCTTCCAGTGTTTCCAGCGCGCCGACCGGCCAGGTTGGGTAGGCCATGAGAGCATCAGGCCGATAGGCGTAGACACCGACATGGTGAAATACCGGCGTCGCGGCGTCGCGCGGAAATATCTGACCGGTATAGGGGATGACTTCCTTGGAGAAATAGAGCGCGTGGTGATCGGCGTCGAACACGGCCGTGGTGCCGCCGACACGACCGGCATGGCGATCGGCCATCAGCGCCGAATGGGTTTCGCCATCACAACGCAAAACCGGCGTCGCCAGGGCGGCGTCAGGTGCCGCGCGCAACCCGGCAATCAGGTCTTCCAGAAACCAGGCCGGCGTCAGCGGCGCGTCGCCCTGCAGATTTATCACCATCTCGACATCGCCAAGCTGCTGCACCGCTTCGGCGCAACGTTCGGTGCCATTTCTGCACCTGTCCGATGTCATCAGAACCTGCGCCCCAAACCCCGCCGCCGCATCGCGGATCCGGTCATCATCGGTGGCGACATAGACCGCGTCGATGCCGGTAACTTCCTGCGCCGCCAACCAACTGCGTTCAATCAGGCTGCGCGAAATGCCGGTGGCCCCGCGCAGTTCAGCCAGTGGCTTGCCGGGAAACCGGGTTGAGGCAAAGCGCGCCGGGATGATGCAGACAATGCGCATATCAGCCCGCCTTCAGATCGACGCCGGGGGCGTGGGCAATGAAAAACGGGTTCTCATAGCCCGGCTTGCCATAGGTGAAGGGCGCATGATCATCGAAGCGGATCATATGACCGCCCGCGCCGCGCAGCACGGCG